>NZ_JHZZ01000001.1:606428-909642 GCF_000687935.1 Polaribacter sp. Hel_I_88
ATATCTTCATAATTCTTTGGGTCATTCATATTATAACCTTCTAAGACAGAATTTTGTAACAAACTCATTTGGTATCTGTTATAATTCTTACTTTCTTCTCTACTTTTCAAGAAATTTGTAAGTGTTTTATCTAAATCTGCTTGTTGAATATCTCCATTTTTAAGATTGTCAATTTCTTTATGTACTATGTCAATTAATTTTTCAGCTAATTCTGGGTTACAATCAAAACTTACAGAAATTGTTCCTTCTTCATCTGGTCTTTTAGATAACGATCCTCTTGCTCTTGCACCATAAGTACCTCCTTCTTCTTCTCTTAAAGATTCTGTATAACGTAATTGTAAGATATCACCTATAGCTCTCATTAAAATTGAATTTTTTAAAGAATATTCCATGTCGTTTTTAATAACCAAACGAACATTCGTTTTAGGATCTTTCATCTCTAAATACACATCTTTATCAATCTTATTAGTAACCCAATCTACAGAATTATCTTTCCAATTTTCTTTTTCATCTGTTGTTGGCAAACTAGCAATATACTTCTCTAACAATGGTTTAATGGTTTCTTTCTCTACATCACCAACAATAAAAAATGTAAAATCACCTGCATTGTTAAATCTTGATGTGTATATCTTTTTCATTTTATCAAAAGACATATCAGCCATAAATTCTTTGTCGAACAAACGTTCTGTAGGATGATTTTTTCCATATAAAATAGTTGTTACACTATCTTGCATTTTAGACTGAATTTGCTCACTTTTTCTTATTAAGAAAGCATCTACTTGTTGCATCATTACATTGTAAGAATTTTCATCAAAACGAGGTTTCGTAAAACGTAAATTTACCAATTGCATCATCGTTTCTACATCTTTTGTAGAAGAAGACCCAGAAACAGTTTCAGAAGTACTACCAATACTTACTCTAGAATTTGCTTTTTTACCTGCTAATATTTTTGGTAAATCAATGGCAGAAAACTCACCTAATCCTGACATTTGGACTACATTACCTAATAAGGCTGTAGATGGTAAATCTTCAACCTCTAATAAAGATTGTCCTCCATAACTAACCGCACTTAAGTTTACGTCGTTCTTATTTTTATCAGCAAATTTATAATGTACTTTAATACCATTACTTAATGTAAAAATTGTTGAACCAATTTCTTCATCTTCCTTTTCTGATACAATAGAACCCGAAACCAAATCAACTCCAGACATTAAAGGTTTTACATTCGTTTCTTCTTTGTAACCCTCTAAAGTTTTATCATTTTCTACTTTATTGATAATTGCAAGAGCATCTTCTTTAGTTAAATTTTTATTTCCTTCTACACCTGTAACTACTACAGACCTGTTAGTTGTAAGATATAATGATTGTAATTGTGCTAACAATTCTTCTTGAGTTAATTGCTTAAAAAGGACTTTAGCAATTTCAAATTCTTTTTTAATATCTGTTAGATGCGAATTTTCTAAATAGTTTGTTTGAATTCCTCTTACAATCTGACCATGACTTCTGTTACCAAAACCGGCAATTTGGTTTTCATAAGAGCTCGTATATTCAGAAACTACTCTATTCATCTCTGCTTTGGTAAAGCCAAATTTTACAGCTCTATTAATTTCCGACATTACCAATTCAAAAGCTTCATATTGCATGTTTGGTTTTGGAACAATTTGTGCACTAAACTGATTGTTAAGTCTTGAAAGACTTCCATAACGAACGCCTGCAAATAAAAGTGGTGAATCTGCATTCTGACTTATTTCGTTTAATCTTGTAGAAATAATTGATGTTGCCATTCCATTTAAAAGACTTTCTTTTAAATCTCCTAAATTTTCATTTTTTAAAGATTTATCATGACGAATTGCAAAAGAAATGTTAGAAGAAGTTACTTCTTTATCCATTCCAATATCGTAAATAAGTTCTTCATTATCTTCTATACGAAATTCTGTACGTTCAATAGGATTTTTTACAGCAGGAATGCTAGAAAACAATGCTTTTATTTTTGCTTCAATTTCTGCTACATTTACATCACCAATAATAGCAATCGCTTGTAAATCTGTTCTGTACCAATCATGATAAAAATCACGTAAAGCCTTGTATTCAAAACCTTCTATAACATCCATTTTACCTATTGGCAAACGTTCTGAATAAATAGAATTATTAAATGAAGTACCAATAGTTTGTTGTAAAACACGCATTCCTCCACTTTGACGAGTTCTCCATTCTTCTTTTACCACTCCTCTTTCAGAATCTATTTCATCTTCTGTTAATGATAAATAATTAGACCAATTATGTAATATAGACAACCCTGTGTCTATCAATTCTGGTGTTGTAGGAATGTTGTTAACATTATAAACTGTTTCATCAAAAGATGTGTATGCATTAATATCTCTTCCAAAAACAAGACCATGTTCTTGCATCTTATTTAAGATTCCTTTTCCTGGAAAATCTCTTGTTCCATTAAATGCCATATGTTCTAAGAAATGTGCTAATCCTTGTTGATTATCTTTCTCTAAAACAGAACCAACATTTTGAATAATGTAATAACTTGCTACATCTTTAGTTACTTTAGTATCGTGAATGTAATAGGTTAAGCCGTTTTCTAAAACGCCTTTTTTAATACTTTGCTCTTCTGGCAAAGGCATTTCTAAATTAAGAGTTTGTGCTATTGCAATATGATTAAATGCAACACAGAGGGTAAGTAGTAGAATTTTTTTCATAGTTTTTTTGTTTTTATTATTAAATTCCTCCAAATATAAAAGTTTTGATATGAAATGTACCTAGAACATGGATTTTATTTAGCTAAAAATTGATTTTTTCGTAAATTATTTAAACTTACTGTAGTTTATCTCGTTAACTTTTAAAAGTTAAAATCCGCTTTAAAGAACTCTAAAACTGTTTACTAATTTGGAAGAATTTTGAATTGTACCATGATGCCAAAAAAAAATTCTAGTTTGAAATTCACGTTAAGGATTGAGCATTTCGTCAAGCTCAAGACAGGCTATTTGTTTGAGCTCTTTTTTGTTTTTCACAAAAAAAGCGAGTGCCTTTCGACTTCGCTCAAGATAAATTACAGCCTGACCAAACTTTTTTGTTTAGAAACGCCAAAAAAAACCACAAATTCAGAAATAATTCTAGAATTTGTGGCTTGAAAATAAGACCTACAAGGTTTTTAAAACCTTGCAGGATGAATGTTATAATTATTATCCTTTTATAACTTTTTCTTGATGATTGATAGATTCTTGGTGAATTGCCTTGAACATTCTCAATACAAATTCTTCGCTTAAACCTTTGCTTTCACCTTCTAAAATCATGTTTCCTAAAATCTCGTTCCAACGTTTAGATTGTAAAACTGCTACATTTTTTTCTTTCTTTAAAGCACCTATTTGATCTGCAATTTTCATACGTTTTCCTAAAGTCTCTAGCAATTGTGCATCTGCAACATTAATTTGCGCACGTAAATTACCTAAAGAACTTGTGTAATCTTCTTCGGAATTGGTTTCTTTTCTGATTTTTAAATCTTGCATAATTTGCTTCAACTTTGTTGGTGTAACTTGTTGTGCAGCATCAGACCAAGCATTGTCTGGATCAAAATGGGTTTCAATCATTAAGCCATCAAAATTCAAATCTAACGCAGTTTGGCAAACGTCAAAAATCATTTCTCTGTTTCCTGTAATATGAGATGGATCGTTGATTAATGGTAAATCTGGAAACTTATTTTGGAACTCAATAGCAATTTGCCATTCTGGAATGTTTCTATATTTAGATTTCTCATAGGTAGAAAATCCTCTGTGAATTGCTCCTAAGTTTTTGATTCCTGCTGTATATAAACGCTCAATTCCACCTAACCATAAAGCTAAATCTGGATTTACAGGGTTTTTTACCAGCACTATTTTATCTGTTCCCTGCAAAGCATCAGCAATTTCTTGCATAATAAATGGTGATACTGTAGAACGTGCACCAATCCATAATAAATCAACATCATTTTCGATGGCTAATTTACAATGTGCAGCATTGGCAACTTCTGTACAGGTTTTCATACCTGTTTGCTCTTTTACCTTTTTTAACCAACCTAAACCTAAGGCACCAACACCTTCAAAATTTCCTGGTCTTGTTCTTGGTTTCCAAATTCCTGCTCTAAAATAATTTACATCAGAATCTTTTAATTCGTGTGCAATTTTTAAAACTTGTTCTTCAGTTTCTGCACTACAAGGCCCTGCTATTACTAGAGGATGATCTAGTTTCATATCATCCAACCATGTTCTTAATGCTGTTGTATTCTTCATTTTTCTACTTGTTTTGGCATTTACTTAATACCGTTTAAAATTTGTTTTATATAGTTTGTACTCTCCATCTCATTAAAAATTTCGGAGAAATTATCTTGTTGCATCAACTCTTTAAAATGTTGTAAATTGTTGATGTACTCTTCTAATGTTTCTAATATATTTTCTTTATTCTGTTTAAAAATTGGTGTCCACATTGCTGGACTACTTTTTGCCAAACGAACTGTAGATTCGAAACCAGAACCTGCCATATCAAAAATATCGCGTTCGTTTTTTTCTTTGTTGATGACCGTTTTTCCCAACATAAATGCGCTAATATGCGATAAATGCGAAACATACGCAATATGCTTATCATGCGAAACTGGATCCATATAACGAATACGCATTCCAATGTCCGTAAAAAGTTGTAATGCTTTTTCTTGCAGCTTAAAAGTTGTTTTTTCAACTTCGCAAATAATGTTCGTTTTTCCTTTATACAAGCCAGAAATTGCTGCTGTTGGCCCCGATTTTTCTGTTCCTGCAATTGGATGGCAAGCTAAAAAATTTCTTCTTTTTGCATGATGTTCAACCACTTTACAAATTGCTTCTTTTGTAGAACCAGCATCTACCACCAAAGCATTTTCTGAAATTTCATCTAAAATAGTGGGTAATAATTTTACAGTGGCATCTACAGGAATGGAAACAACAACCAAATCTGCATTATCTAAATCGTCTAACGTTGCTTTTTTATCTATAACACCAATTTCTTTAGCTTCATTTAAATGAGCTTCATTGGCATCTATTCCGTAAATTACAACTTCTGGATTGTGTTTTTTAATATCGATAGCAAAGCTACCTCCAATTAAACCAACACCAATCATGTATATGTTTTTCATTTTTTAAATGCTTTATGCTTTAAGCTTTAGGCAATATGCCAAGAGCTTAAAGCTTACTGCTTATAGCCTATTTATTGCTTCTTTTATCACCTCTGATGTAACACACAAAGAAAAACGAATATACCCTTCTCCTTGAGATCCAAAAATGGTACCTGGTGTAATAAAAATATCTTTTTCGTACAGTATTTTATCTGTAATTTCTTCGGATTTTTTTCCTTCAGGAATTTTTGCCCAAACAAATAAACCTGTGGAATTTTTATCATAAACTGCGTCTAACTTATCTGCTAATTGCCAAATTAAATCTCTGCGTTCTTTGTAAATTTTATTTTGATCAGAAAACCAATCGTTTGATAATTGCAAAGCTTCAATAGCTCCTTTTTGAATTCCGTAAAACATGCCAGAATCCATGTTCGATTTTACTTTTAAAACTTCGTTGATATATGTTGCATTTCCTAACAACATTCCAACTCGCCAACCAGCCATGTTAAAAGTTTTGCTTAAAGAGTTCAATTCTAAAGCAACCTCTTTTGCGCCTTCAATCTGCAAAATACTTATTGGATTCTCGTTTAAAATAAAACTATAAGGATTATCATTAATGATTAAAATGTTGTGTTTTTTTCCAAAAGAAATCAACTTTTTAAACATTTCTAAAGTTCCATTGGTTCCTGTTGGCATGTGTGGATAATTTACCCACATAAGTTTCACCTTACTCAAATCTTGACTTTCTAATGCATCAAAATTTGGTTGCCAATTTGTTTCATCACTCAAATTATAAAAAAGTGGCTCTGCACCTACTAATTTTGTGACTGATGTATACGTTGGATAGCCAGGATTTGGAATTAAAACTTGATCTCCTTCGTTTAAAAAAGCCATTGAAACATGCATAATTCCCTCTTTACTTCCCATTAAAGGTAAAATTTCGTTTTCTGGATTTGCATCCACAGAAAACTTATTTTTATAAAAAGTTGCAATAGCATTTCTTAATTCTGGTAATCCCTGATATGATTGATATTTATGCGCACTTGCATCTCCCAAACTTCCTTGAATTGCTTCAATTACTTTTGCTGGTGGTTGCAAATCTGGGGAACCAATTCCCATATTAATAATTGGTTTTCCATCTGCCATCAAACTACGCACTTCTCTTAATTTTTTAGAGAAATAGTATTCTTGAACTGTATCTAATCTTTTGGCTGCTTTAATCATATCCTTCCATTTTTAAAAACTCCTAAAACCTTAAATTCTTCTGCCATAATTTCTATCAAAGAAATCGCTTTTTTATAATCATTATAATCTTCAAAAGTAACATCAACAAAAAAGGAATATTTCCAAGGTGTTTCAATTACAGGTAAAGATTGAATTTTAGTCAGGTTCATTTTACAATCGCTCATGGCATTTAAAATGGCTGCTAAACTGCCTCTTTTATGACTCAATTGAAATTTTATAGAGGCTTTATCTACAGTAACATCTTCTGCAGGTTTGTCTGTTTGTACAATTACAAAACGTGTTGAATTGTCTTTTATCGTCTGAATTTCATCTTCTAAAATTGACAAACCAAAAATTTCTGCGGCTATTTTTGGAGCAATTGCTGCAATACCCACTAAATTTTCTTTGGCAATTCTTTTCGCAACTTCAGCAGTATCAACATCTTCTACTAATTTAATATGCGGATATTTTTTAAAAAATTCTTTACACTGTAACAAAGCCATTGGGTGTGAACAAACTTCTTTAATATCTTCCATTTTTTGACCTTTTAAAGCCATTAAATGATGATGAATATTTAAATATTGTTCTCCAATAATGTGTAAATTATTGTTATCAATTAAAGCATAATTAGGAATGATGGATCCTGCAATCGTGTTTTCTAAAGCCATAACTCCCAAATTTGCAGATTTATCTATCAAACTATCCACCAAAACATCAAAAGACATACATTCTTTTAACGCAATTTTACTTCCATAAAAATCTCTTGCAACTTTATGGTGATTTGAGCCTTCTGCTCCTTGTATGGCTATTATTTTTTTCAACTTTTATAGTGATATCAAAAAAAAAGCCTCGAATTAAATTCGAGACTTTATATTTTATGTGTATTTGTTAACAGCATACAAAGTCTCTCCTTTTATTAAAAAAATAAAAGTAAAAATAGAAACTTGTAAAATTGTTGTTTAACATTTTTATTTTCTTTGTTTGTTAAGCAAATCTAAAGATTTAATTTAGCTACACAAATATTATCAATAAAGATTAAATATTTTTACGAATAATACTTTTTTATTATTTTATATTGTTGATAATTTAAAAAAAAGTTACATTTTATTAATTATTATCAATATCTAAATTTACCTTTTATAGATTTATAAATATTATAATAAATCTTTTAACCTTTTTGCAGCTATTTCTGCTGTTATATCTCTTTGAGGCGATCCAAACATCTCATAACCAACCATAAATTTCTTAACAGTTGCACTTCTTAGTAAAGGTGGATAAAAACTCATATGAAAATGCCAATGTTTATTTGCTTCTCCATTTGTTGGTGCTTGATGAATTCCACTTGAATATGGAAAAGAGGTATTAAACAATTTATCATATGCTTTTGTAATGACCGAAATTGCTTCAGCATAATTTTTGGCTTCTGTATCTGATAATTCTAAAATATTCTTTTTCGCTTTTTTAGGAGCAATCATTGTTTCAAAAGGCCAAACTGCCCAAAAAGGGATTAACACCACAAAATCATCATTCTCAAAAATAATACGTTCTTGTACTTTTAATTCTTGCTGTAAATAATCGCCTAAAAGACTGGTTTTATTTTTATCAAAATATTCTTTTTGATGCTTGTCTTTTTTATCAACTTCATTTGGTAAGGTAGATTGACTCCAAATTTGTCCATGAGGATGTGGATTACTACAACCCATAACAGCACCTTTGTTTTCAAAGATTTGCACGTAATTAATCATCTTATTACTCCCTAGCTCTGTGTATTCTTTTTGCCAAGCTTTTACAACTTTAGCTATATCTTCCACTTCCATTTCCGCCAAACTTTTAGAATGATCTGGGCTAAAACAAATTACTTTACAAATACCTGTTTCGCTTTTTGCTTGGAATAATCCGTCATTTACATGAAACGAAGGGGAATCTTTTTGAAGCGCAGCAAAATCGTTTGTAAATACAAAAACATCTTTATAATCAGGATTTATATCACCAGAAATTCTTGAATTTCTTGCACATAAATAACAACTCTCATCATGTGTTGGTCTTTTTTCTGTTGATATTTCTTCGTTTTGACCTTGCCAAGGACGCTTTGCTCTGTGAGGAGAAACTAAAACCCACTCACCTGTTAATATATTAAAACGCTTGTGAGAATAATCTTGCAAATTTGTATTTTCCATGTTGATATTATTGTTGATTATGATTTTCTGTTTTTGATAAATATTATTTTAAAATTTTAATGTGTTCTTGATAAAATTTCGATGAAAAACCGAAATAACTCGAACTGACATCTAAAAAAATTATTTTACCAAATGTGTGCCATCAGAAAGTTTTATAAAATATACAGAACATTCTTTATGAAACTTATTTTTGTATGCTTTTGATACTGATTTACCAAATGCTTTTGCCTCTTCTTTTGCAATTAAATTAATGGTACAACCACCAAAACCACCACCCATCATTCTTGCACCCAAAACTTTTTTATTCTTTTTTGCTTGATCTACCAAAAAATCTAATTCTGCACAACTTACTTTATATTGATGTTGCAAACCACTGTGTGAACCATACATTAACGCACCCAATTTTTCTAAATCGTTGTTTTCAATAGCTTTTGCCGCTTTTTGAGTTCGTTCAATTTCTTGAATTACATACAATCCTTTTTGGTAGTTTTCTGGAGTTACTTTATCAATAATTTGCTCTAAATCTTGTTCAGTTGCTTCTCTTAATGTTTCAATTTGTAACATATCTGCAATGCTTTCGCAAGCAGAACGCCTATCATTATAAGCACTATCAGACAAACTATGTTTTACGTTTGTATTGATAAGCATTAATTGATGTTCTTTAAAATCGATTTCATAAGCTTTAGATTCTATAGTTCTACAATCTAACAAAAGTGCATTGTTTTTAATACCAAACATGCTTGCATATTGATCCATAATTCCACATTTTACACCCACATAATTATGTTCTGCTTTTTGTGAAATTAAAATCATTTCTGTTTTTGTCAACCCTAAATCAAACAATTCATTTAAACCAAAAACCACACTGTTTTCTAAAGCTGCAGAAGATGACATACCTGCACCTCCAGGAATATTTCCTTTAAAAATGATGTTGAAATCGCCAATAACTTTGTTTCTATTCTGTATTTCTGCAACTACTCCAAAAACATAATTTTCCCAACTACCTTCTTTTGAAGGTTTCAATTTATCGAGCTCAAACTCAATAGTACTATCTAAATCTAAGGCAATTGCTGTACAATTTCCAGCATCACTTTTTTGAATAGCAGCTGCAATACCTTTATCAACAGCAGCAGGAAAAACAAAACCTCCATTATAATCTGTATGTTCTCCAATAATATTAATTCTTCCTGGAGAAAAAATTAAAAGTGGATGTGTTTTAAACTTTTTAATAAAATGTTCTTTTACTTCCTTAACTAATGTTGCACTCATATCATGTTGATTTTTAATCTGCATTAAATTTTAAACCCCAATTTAAAACGTAAGTTTTATCGGCTTCTAGAACTTGGATTCCTATTTTATTATTAAACGTATCAGAAATGCCAGTCATGGGTTCTATTGCAATAATATCTTTGCCTTTTGGTGTATATAATTGTAAAAAATTCTTTTCTGAATCTGATGTAATTTTTATCTTGTAAGTTGGTGTTGAAAATGAAACTTTATCATCTTTTAAAATAAAACAATCATCTAATTGTTGGTCTTCAATTTTAAAAACTTCTGGTGTTTTTTGATCTTTTACCTTTTTTGTAATTAGGTTTTTACTAAACTTAATTTTTTGATCACTTTTAAACGATAAAGTACTGTTTTTTAAATCTGATGAATTAAAATAAGGATGCCAACCCAAGGTAAAAGGAAAAGATTTTATATCGGTATTTTTAACGGTAATTCTAACTTTTAAACGGTCTTCAAAAAGTGTGTAGGTTACTGATAAAAAATAGGTGAAAGGAAAACCTTTACTTTCATTTTTCTCATAATAATTAAAGGTTGCAGAGCAATTGTCTTTATGTTCTTCTGGCTCAAAAAGTTCAAACTTTTTGTTGTAAACCAAACCATGCAAAGCATTATCACCATCATTTCTTTCTAGTTGATACTCATTACCTTCAAACGTATATTTGCCTTCTTTAATTCTACTTGCAAAAGGAAACAAAATTGAAGATGCATAAGAATCTTTATAATCGAAATCTGGTTGTTCTTTAATAATAAAGTTATCTTTAAATTTTAATGAAACTATTCTAGCTCCTTGGTCTAAACAAATTTTTGCTTTGGTGGTTTTTGATGGATTTTGCAATTCAACATAGTTCAACCCTTTTTTCTTTTTACTGTTGATTTTAAACATTTTTACAACGATTTTCTTAAAATTAAACGACTCGGATTTTCAACCTTTATTTTGTCATCATTTAAAATCATTTCAGCTAATTTTTTCCCCATTAAATTAAAATCTGTAGAAATTGTAGTAATTCCGTTTTCTACTACTTCTTTTAAAATAGTATCGTTTACAGAAATAATTCCTACATCTTTTGCTAAAATTAGTTGTTCTTCTTTTATTTTTTTGATGACTCTAATAAGGTTCTTATCGTCTAAAATAATAAATATTTCTCCTTTTTTAGGTTTTCTGTCCTGTAAAGATTCTAAGATTTCACTTTGTAAATTGTATTGTTTACAAAATTTCAGAAATCCGTTTAAAATCCCTTTAGGTTGTTTGTCATCATTATACAATAGAATTAATTTTTCATAATCAACTAACTTCTTTAAAACAGTTTCTAATCCCGTAAAAATATCTTTTTCAAAATTCTGATAAATTGCTGGGTATCCAGTTAAATCTTCATGAATTTGATCTAAAATAAACACTTTATCTTTTGGCAAATTTTGTATGGAATTATGCGTGTTTTTTAAATTAGCAGGCATAATTACGTAGCTACTATAATTACCAGCATTTTCGTTTATCAACTTGTTAAAAACGTTGATATTAAAGTGATGAAAATAAATTTCAACATCAATATGAGACCCTAAATTACTTAAAAAAGCGTTGTATAAATCCTCTTTAAACGAATTCAATTCATCAAAGAGAACAAATATTTTCTGCTGTAATTTTACATCAACAGAAGAAACATAAAAACCTTTACCAACTACAGAGTTGATAATTCCTCTGTTTTTTAAATCATTAAAAGCCGTTAAAACTGTGTCTCTAGAAAGGGAATGCTTGTTTTTAATAACATTTAAAGAAGGCAACTTATCACCTTTTTGTAAATCGCCTTTTACAATAGCATTTTCAATAGAAGCAATAATTTGCCTATATTTTGGTGTTTTACTTTGCTTTTTTAATTTCACGATTTCCATATTACAAATATATACTTTTTCAACAAATAAACAACTAGTATGTACTGGTAGTTTATTTTTGCAAAAAATAGCGATTAATAGTCCATCGTATCAAAAGGAATTATTACCTTTATCGCTCTAAAATTTACAAAAATGTTTGTCTTTAAAAAAAATGTTCTAAAAACATATAGTTTGCTTTTTATGGTTTGTGTACTTGCTTTAAGCAGCTGTAAAAAAGAGAAATCAACCACAAATTCATCCGAAGAAAAAAAGGAAAAAATTACTGTAAAAACTCCTGAAAACATGATTTGGGTAGAAGGAAAAACGTTTTTACAAGGCGCAAAAGAAACCGATACATATGCAATGCCAAGAGAAAAACCTGCTCATAAAGTTACTGTAGATGGTTTTTTTATGGATGTAACAGAAGTTACCAACAAACAGTTTGCAAAATTTGTTGATGAAACTAAATATATTACTGTTGCAGAACGCAAAATTGACTGGGAAGAAATGAAAAGTCAAGTTCCTGAAGGCACTCTAAAACCTCACGATTCTATTTTACAACCTGGAAGTTTAATTTTTAATAAGAATGTAAACGCAGTTGTAAACATGAATAATTATACACAATGGTGGACGTGGAAAATTGGTGCAGATTGGAAACATCCTGAAGGACCCGATTCTACTATTGATGATAAAGAAGATTTTCCTGTGGTTCATATTGCTTTAGAAGATGCTTTGGCTTATTGCAAATGGGCAAATAGACGTTTGCCAACGGAAGCTGAATGGGAAGCTGCAGCACAAGGAAAAAATACGGATGCCATTTTTACTTGGGGAAATGACACCACAATTTTAGATGCCAATGCCAATACTTGGCAAGGAACTTTCCCTTCAAAAAATGAATCTACAGATGGTTTTGAATTTATTTCTCCTGTAAAATCGTATCCTGCAAATAGCATTGGTTTATACGATATGACAGGAAATGTCTGGGAAATTACAAGCGATTTATTTAACGTAAATCATTACAAAGAAATTGACATTTCTAAACCAATCATAAATCCTAAAGGTGCAGAAAAATCATACAGTCCAAGCAATCCTTACCAAGTTGAACATGTTATGAAAGGTGGTTCTTTTTTATGCCACGAATCCTATTGTGCAAGTTTTAGAATCTCTGCAAAAATGGGAGTTGCTATAGATTCTGGTTCAGATCACGTGGGTTTTAGAACAGTTGCCACTCCAGAAATGTTAGCTTCAAAATAAAATATTTATGAAAAATCAGTTGAAAAAAACATTATTTATCATTTTATTTTTGTGCGCAAATCAAACTGTATTTGCCCAATTAACAGGAAAAATTATTGATCAAGAAGATGCAACCCCACTTGAATATGCTACAGTTGCTTTGTACAATCAATCGCCCAAAAAATTAATTTCGGGAGTTATTACCAATGAAAAAGGTATTTTTTCTTTTGATAAACTAAAAGCAGGAACTTATTTTATTGAAATTTCTTTTATTGGCTATCAACCTAAAAAAATAGAAAATATTGTTTTTTCTGGGGATGAAAAAAATCTTGGAGATTTACAATTGTCTTTAGGAAATTCTTTAAACGAAGTTGTCATTAAAGGCGAAAGAGCTGCTGTGGTTAGTAAAATTGATAAGCAAGTTTTTGATGCCACAAATTTCCAAAATAGTCAAGGAGGCACAGCAACTGAAGTAATTAAAAACCTGCCTTCTGTTTCTGTAAATGGAATTGGAGAAATTTCTGTAAGAGGAACTACTGGGTTTATTATTTTATTAAATGGCAAACCTGTTCAGGGAAATCCTGCAACAATTTTAAGTCAATTACCTGCAAATGCTATTGATAAAGTGGAAGTAATTACGGCTCCGTCTGCAAAATACGATCCTGAAGGAAAAGCAGGAATTTTAAATATCTTCACTAAAAAAGGTGCTTTAAATGGCACTTTTACACAAATAAATACACGAATTGGTGCTCCATCAATTGAAGATTACAACAATTCTGAAAGTGCAAAACGTTATGGAATTGATGCAACTTACAATTATAGAAAAGATAAATGGAATTTTTCTTTAGGTGCAAGTTACCAAAGAAATGATATTTCTGGTCGAAGAGAAGGTGATGTTTTTACGATTATTAATGATGTTAAAACAAGTTTTCCTTCTGATGGAGAACGCTCTTTTGATGAAGAAAACTATAGTGGAAATATCACTTTAGATTATACACCCAATAAAAACAACGAATTTTCTATCGGATTTTTTGTAGGAAAAAGAAGCAAAGACAGAACCGCTGATATTTTATATTTTGATAACAATGCTGTGCAACCTGCAGATAGCAATAATCGATTATACACGTTTCAATATTTTAATGAAAACCTACGAATTAGAACAAGCGATTTTGCTTTAGGTAGTTTTGATTATGCGCATACATTTGTAGATGAATCAAAAATATCGACTTCTTTTTTATATGAATATACGCTTTTAGGTGGCCCAACAACCAACAGGAATTTAGGATTTCCTGATACTTCTCAAATTCTTCAAGATGAATTTAACACGAATGATAATCCACTTTTTGGAACCTTATTTCGATTGGATTATGAGTTTGCTAAATTCTCTTTTGGAAAATTAGAAACTGGTTATCAATATCGTTTTTTAGATCATAAAGGCGATTTTGATTACACAAGAAGAAATAACGCCACTGGTATTTTTGAAACTGTGCCTGAATTTACAAGCCAAATTGATTTAAAAAGAACGTTGCATTCTGGTTACGTAAATGTATCTAACAAAAAAGAAAAATGGGAATATGTTGCTGGACTTCGATTGGAAAAAATGGATAGAGAATTGACTTTGCAAGGCGAAAACCAAACAGCACCAGAAGTTATAAATTACGATTATTTGCAATTATTTCCTTCAGCAACTGTTGCCTATACTTTAGAGAATAAAGCAATAATAAAAGCAGCTTATAGTAAAAGAGTGCAAAGAACAACTACCTTTAAAATGAATCCTTTTCGTGAAAGAGAACATTCTGAAACTTTAGAACAAGGGGATAAAAATCTACTTCCAGAGTTTGTGGATTTAGTTGAAATCGGGATTTCCAAACGAACTAAAAAAGGGAATTCTGTGTATGCAACTGCCTATTTAAGAAATGTAAAAAACTTGGTAAACAGAGTGAACAAGATTTTTAATGATACTATTTTAGACAGAATTTACACCAATGTTGGTACAGGAAGGTCTTTAGGTTTAGAATTAGGAGCGCAATTAAATCCAACAGAAAAATGGAGTAATTTTATTGGCTTTAATGTTTTTAATTTAGATATTAATGGCGATTTTGTGTATGAAGAAAATGGAGTTACGTTTACAGAACCAATTGATAATAATTCAACACAATATTCCATCAATTTAAATTCTACGTATCAATTTAATACAACCTCTTCTTTGCAATTTTCGCTGAATTATTTATCAGAAAGAGTTACTGCACAAGGAAAAGATTCCCGTTTTTATTCACCCAATTTAACGTTTAGAAAAACATTTTTAGACGATAGATTAGCAGCTACTTTACAATGGCAAAATATAGATATGGGCTTACTAAACACCAATGAACAAAGAATAACAACTTCGCAACAAAATTCGTTTTTTACAACTACAAATTATGTGTACGAAGTTGATATGATCAGTTTAAATGTGTCTTATAACTTTAATTCTAATAAAAATAAATCGAAATTTATTAAGAGTGAATTTGGTGCTAAAGAGTTTTAAAGTTTGATAAATAATTATCTGTAATTTTCCTCTTTTTCAACTTTATCGACATCATTTCAACTTTTCCAATAGGATGATCTTCGTAAAAATCATCAAAAGTTTTATTGGTAGCATACGTGTCTTTTAAAACCTTATACACCATTAAAATAACAAAAGCTTGACCAATTAACGAAGCATAAAAAATCCATTTAAACTCAAAGTCCATTGCACTAACAATAGTAACACTAATTAATAAAAGTGTACCCAAAATGATATAAATGTAAGCAGATTGTTTCATGATTTCTTAATTTTTGTTTAAATTTAATTAATTTTAGCTAAACAAAATTGTTTTCCTATACAGAATAACAGATCTTTAACGTTTTTAGAATTATCTTGTTAAAAAACACAAAATAAATTTGACGAGTCAAAATTTAAAAAAATTACATATTGTATCTTTATAAAACTTAATAAAAACCACATTACTTTGGAATTAAACATTTTAAACACACCTTTAGAATCTTGCTGCACAGCACCTGCAACTGGTTATTTTAGAGATGGATTTTGTAGAACAGCTGCTCACGATGTTGGCACACATACAGTTTGCGCAATTGTTACACAAGATTTTTTAGAATATTCAGCCTCAAAAGGCAACGATTTAATGACACCAATTCCACAATGGAATTTTCCTGGTTTAAAAGCTGGTGACAAATGGTGTTTGTGTATATCTAGATGGTTGCAAGCAGAAAAAGCTGGCAAAGCACCATTTATTGATTTAGAAGCAACACACATAAAATCTTTGCAATACACAACTTTAGAGCTTCTTCAAAAATATGAATTTCCTAAACTAAGCTAAATTTTGGAAACTCAAGAAATCATAACACAAATATCGTTATTAGCGGATGCTGGTTTGGTTGTTTTAATCTGGATGGTACAACTAATTGTATATCCAAGTTTTTTGTATTATCAGCCTAAAGATTTAGTTTCTTGGCATCAAAAATATACCAACAGAATTGCAGTTGTTGTAGTTCCTTTAATGGTATTGCAATTAGTTATTGCTTCTTATGATGTTTTTAATCTATTTGATATGCTAAATACCACTAGATTTTTATTAGTTATTTTTCTCTGGATCTTTACATTTACTAGCTTTGCTCCTCTTCACTTTAAAATAACAAATAATAATTTTGATGAAAAACTTTTAAATAAATTGATTCAAAGAAACTGGTTACGAACTTTATTATGGAGTTTGTTATTAGGAATAGGTCTTTGGAAATATTTTGTATAATAAAGAATAATAAAAATTTATTTACTAGTGATATCTAAATAATTACGTTTTACAAACGCTAAAATAGTTTCTAAAATTTCACCCATATTATTACAGTCTTTAAACTTTACATCACCCACATATTGTATTAAATGTTTTTTGAGGAGTTCTACATTTTCTGGAAATGAAATTGTATCTTTTTTCATACATTTTATCAAACGAGCAGTTCTTCTTGGAACAGTAATCATTCTTTTTGCCATATAAGAACGTTCTTCTAACTTATATTGTCTTATAGAGTTATTTTGTAATTTTTTACTCACCATTTCTACCATTTTGAAATTCTCTTTCATAAACTGTAGATTGTAAACTTTTAAATTCCCTTCAAAAGATTGCTGATCAAAATCGATGGCTCTAATTTTATAAATAATCTGGTCAAAATCGTGCGTAGGTGTTATTACGTAATTATAAGAACGCATATCTCCTAAAAGCCTCACCAAACAACGCTCTTTAAATTTTACAAATTCTTTTGCAATTTGTGCTTTTTCAGCTTCAGTACATTTTGGTAAAAAATCATTGATAAAATCGTCTCCAGGAATCCCTGCAATATGCTCTTCAATTAAAGTGTCTTTATACACTAAAAAATTCATACTATGAGGAGATAGAATATGCTCTAACTCCAAGCCATAAACTCTAGAAGCATCTGCTTTTTTAACGTAAAAATGGGTGTAGTTATCATTTAAAATATTCCTAACTTTTACTCGAAATGGTTTCGAATTCCCAAAAGTGCAATAGTCAATAGAATCTATATTTAAAAACGGAATGGCTTCGTCATTTCCATCCGAATGCAACATTGTATAAATTTTCTTTAAAGAATTATCAATCTCAACTCTATCCCATTCAGAATAATAGGTTCTTACCCAAAGTGTGTCTTCGTCATTTTTATCAAAAACGGTTATCGAACCTTGAAAGCGAAGTAAATCGTCATAAAAAATAGGTATTTTTATATTTCGATTGTATCTTTTTAAATATCCATCTAAAGCTTCACTTATTGGAAAAGCTGGTTTTTTTTTGGACATTAATTTTTTTTCTACTGCCATTTTTATAGGTTGATTTTCATCAAAAATAAGAATAATTAAAAGAATTAATAAATGCGAATTATTAAAGATTTTTAATTGCTTCGAATTTTGTTTTATTTAGATAAAAAATGCCACGAATTCACGAATAAAATCAACATAATCTTTAAGAATTATTGAATTTACACCAATTCAAAAAGCTTTCCTGGTAAAGGTTTTGTGATTCCTTTCATTTCCATTTGCAACAATATTGATGACAACTGATAAATAGGAATATTACATTCTAAAGAAATCACATCCAATAATTGTTGTCCTTTATCACTTAATAAATCATAGATTTTCTGTTCACTTTCGTTTAAATCTATAAATAATTGTTTTTGAATTACTTTTTTTGGTTTTTCTTGAATGTCCCAATTAAGCATTTTTACAATATCTTCTGATGATGTTAGTAAAGTTGCTCTATTATTTTTAATTAAATTATTACAACCTTTACTATAAATATCGGTTGTTCTGCCAGGAATTGCAAACACATCTCTGTTATAAGAGTTGGCAATATCCGCAGTTACTAAAGAACCACCTTTTTCTGCACTTTCTATAATGATGGTTGCTTTAGAGATGCCTGCCACAATTCGATTTCTTTTTAAAAAATTTTCTCTTAAAGGTTGTTCTTCACTCCAAAATTCGGTTAAAAAACCACCATTTTCATTTACTTCATTGATATACTTTTTATGAACTTTAGGGTAAATTTGCTCAAATCCATGAGCCAAAACTGCAATGGTTTGTAACTTATTTTTAATAGCGATTTTATGCGCGCAAATATCAACTCCGTATGCAAAACCACTTACTATAACAGGATTGTATTGTACCAAATCTTCAATTATTTTTGTACATAAATCACGCCCATAAGAACTCATATTCCTAGTACCAACAATCGAAATTATTTTATCATTATTTAGATTGATATTGCCATCTTTAAAAATTAAAATAGGACTATCAATACAATTTTGAAGATTTACAGGGTAATCATCTTCCAAAAAATAAGTAAACTTAATATTGTTGTTTTTTATGTAATTTAATTCTTGTTCAGCAGCTTTTAGGTTTTTTTCATCATACAGGTGTTTTAAAACATGACTTCCTATTCCATTGATTTTTTGCAAAGTAGCTGATTTTTCATTAAATATTTCCTCGACATCACCCACATTTACAATTAGTTTTTTTGCTAAGATATCGCCAATTGCTCTGCTTTTTTGCAATCGTAAAATAGCCAATAACTTTTCATCTTTCATTTCGTAACAATTTCATTGTCAATATATAACTTTTTTGTTGATAAAAATTATGGATAAAAGAACATTTAAAAGACAAAAATTTTATATTTGTTATTATGATATTAGCCAACTACATTAGCGATTTGCTATACAGATATGAATGCGTAATTGTACCCGATTTTGGTGGTTTTGTAACCAACAAAATAGGCGCAAAGATTAACGAACTTGATCACACATTTTATCCACCCTCTAAACAAATTACGTTTAACAGTCATTTAACTGTTAATGATGGTTTGTTGGCAAATTATATTGCTTCGTCAGAAAATATTTCTTTCGAAAAAGCTTCTAATGCTATTGCTTTGTCTGTAATTAAATGGCAAAACCAACTACAAACAAAACCTTTAGAAATTGGTTCTATTGGTGTTTTGTCTTTGAATGAAAATGGACAAATTATTTTTGAACCTAACCATACTACTAATTATTTAGCAGCTTCTTTTGGTTTATCAACTGTTAATTCTCCAGCTATAAAAAGACATAAAGAAATTGTAAAACCTTTAGTTCCTATTGATGAAAAATCAACTAAAAAAGGAATACCTACTTTTATTAAATATGCTGCAACTGCTGCTATTTTATTAACATTAGGAGGTGTTGTTGGTACTAATATTTATCAACAAAATAAGCAAGAAGTACTTTTTGCAAATCAAAAAGATGCTTTAGATAAAAAAATACAAGCAGCTACTTTTGTAATTTCAAACCCTTTACCAACTCTTGAGCTAAAGATTGTAAAAGAAGAGAAAGTAATAAAACCTTTTCATGTGGTTGCTGGCGCGTTTCAGTTTCCAGAAAATGCCGAAAAGAAAGTAAATGAACTTAAAGAATTAGGCTATGAAGCTAGTATTTTGGGTGTTAACAAATGGGGATTAACAGAGGTTGCTTTTAATAGTTTTTCTGATAAAAATGATGCGATAAATAACCTTTACAAAATACAAAAATCAGTTTCTAAAGATGCTTGGTTATTGGTTAAAAAGTAACGTTTATTAACACGCTATTCTTACCTTTGCAAAAATTTTAAAAAAATGGATGCAAAAACAGCCAAAGAATCTTTAACTGTACTGACGGATTTAGTTTTACCTGGAGATACTAATTATTTAGACAACCTTTTTGGTGGCGAATTATTGGCAAGAATGGATAGAGCTTGCAGTATTGCTGCAAGAAGACATTCTGCCAGAATTGTGGTTACTGCTTCTGTAAATCATGTTGCTTTTAACAAATCTGTGCCAGTTGGGAGTGTGGTTACTTTAGAAGCCAAAGTTTCTAGAGCGTTTAAATCTTCTATGGAAATTTATGTGGATGTTTGGATTGAAGACAGACAATCTGGTTTAAAAACCAAAGTAAATGAAGGTATTTATACCTTTGTTGCTGTAGATGAAACTGGAAAACCTGTTCAAATTCCGCAAATAACACCTGAAACTGATTTAGAAAAAGAACGTTTTGAAGGTGCTTTAAGACGTAAACAACTAAGTTTAGTTTTGGCAGGTAAATTAAAACCAAATGATGCCACAGAATTAAAAGCACTTTTTAAATCTTAAATTATGTTAGAATATTTAAATCATTTTAAAATTATAGAATCTCTAATAATCATTATTATTGTTATTTTTTTAAAAGTGATGATTACAAATTCTTTGAGAAAAATCCGTATTAAATTCGGATTTCAAAAAACAAGAGTAATCATTATTAATAGGGTGATTACTTTTATTTTATATGCTTCTGCCATTGTTATTATTGCTTTTATTTGGGGTGTAGATGAAAAGCAATTATTGGTATATATATCATCGTTTTTAACCATTTTAGGAATTGCGTTTTTTGCACAATGGTCTATTTTATCAAACATTACAGCAGGTTTAATTTTATATATTAATTATCCTGTAAAAATTGGGGATAGCATTACTGTTTTAGAAAAAGACAATAACGTTACTGGAGAAATAAAAGATATTGGCGCTTTTTTCATCACACTTAAAACCAAAGAAAACGAGTTAATTACCATGCCAAATGCCATGATCCTTCAAAAAAACATTCGTTATTTTACTGAATAACTTTAAATTAAAAACACATAAAAATGCCATTTAAAGCTGATAAACTCAATTTTAAATGGCATTTTTTTATCTTAAATCTTTAGGGTCAATAATTTTTTGCGCTAACAATTCTTTCATCACAATCTCTGTCATATCACTTTTAAAAGCAAATTCGTAACGAATATCTACAACATACGCCTTTAAACGCATTTTTAAATAAGAACGCCCTTCTTTTACTTCATTAAAAAATAGTACGTAAATGGGTTTGTTTAAGTAGATATATTTAGAAACCTGTGCAGATTCATTAGCTAATTGACGCACACGTTTTGTATCAACAGTAATTGGCAGATAAATTTCGGCAACCACTTGGCAATTGGCTTCACCCGTATTTGAGTTAGAAACAGATTGATTCATCAATTCACCATTTGGAATACTAACCAAAGAATCGTCTGCAGTTACAATTCTTATAGAACGCAAACCAATTTCTACCACTTCTCCATAATGACTGCCAACTTCTATTTTGTCACCTACCATAAAAGGCCTGTCTAATAAAATAATAACGCCACCAAAAATGTTTTTAATAATATCTTGTGATGCAAAACCAACTGCAATTCCTAAAGATGCAGAAACTGCTAGAACTGTTGATTGTGGTGGCTGAAAAATACCAACAATGATTAAAACCATAATCGTTATCCACCCAAAAATCTTTACAATAGGAATAATTCCTTTGATGGTAATTCGTTGATTTGTAAATTTTTCCGCATATTTTTCTAGCAATGAAATTGTAAAACGAATTATTAAATATCCTACAATTATAAAAATTAAAGCCCAAAATATTTTCCAAAAAGAAAACAATTCCCAAATTGCTGGTGGTTTTAAGTTTTCTACTATTTTATCTTTTGTGGCTTTATCAGCTGTTTTTACTTTATTTTCAGTTTCGTTTTTTACAGGTTCTATAATTTTTGTAGCATCTATTTTTACAGTATCTATAGGTTGCTGAATTGGTATTTCAGGTTCTTGAAACGCTGTGTTACTTTCTTTTGCAACCATAAAGCTGGCTGAAATAAAAAGAAATATAAATAGTATTTTTTTCATAATTTCAGGCTTAATGTATTACGTTTTTACTCTTTAACAACGAAGTTATTTGTCGATATAAAAATATGTTTATTGTATAGAATTTTTCGTTATCCATCGTTAACAATCCATTTTCAAAAAGTGCGTGTACAATATTTTTAGTTTGCTGTTCATTTAGGCTAGAAAGTTCAATAAGATCTTCTAAAGACAATCTTTCTTGCAACAAAATACTATTTAAAAAAAGCAATTTTATAGGTGATAATTTATTTAAAAATGATGTATCTATTGTTTTTAAAGAACGCATATAAATAGTACTTCCAGAAACTTTTACTGTAGAGCGAATCCAATACATAAAAGCGATTCTAAAGTTGCTTTGTGCAATTTTATTAATGTCACTAAAAAATTCTTCTCTTAAAATTTCTTGCTGAACTTCTTCAGGAGATTTTAAAAATTTACTAGATAAATATGCAACTGGTGGTTGCTCGAAGTGTAAATTATAACCACTAATTTTATGTCTTTTTATCAAAGCATCTTTCATGGTTTCTTTATCCATTTCTAACATTTGAATGTTAAAAGCAAAAAGTTCTGATATTTGAATGGATTTATCTAAATATTGAAAAGCATATTTGGCTGAGGTAACAATCCAAAAAACACTATTTTTTGTGGATGCAATTAAATTAGAAAGCTGATGCAATACATTAAAACCACCTACTTTTCTAAAGTAAAAATATTGAATATCTTCTAATACAATCGTCCTCTTTTTACCACTATTAAAATAAGCAATCCATTCTTCTATCGTTGTTAATTCTTTATCAAAAGAATCGTTTAAAAATGCCATTAACTCATAATGTTCGCTAAGATTTTCTTTGGATGACAAAAAAGTTGTTTTCGCTAATTTTTTGTTTTTATTGATAAAATTATGAACTAAAGAAGTTTTTCCAGAGCCACGTTCACCAATAATTACAGTTGCTGCATATTGATTGTTTTGAAAAGCATTATACGCTTTTTGCAAGCTATCTAAAGCATTTGTTCGCCCAATAAATAAAGTTTCATTTTGTAAAGTCTCAGATCTAAACAATCGCTGATACACGTAAGGCAATTCATCTAATGCTCTTTCTGCCTGTTTTAAAAACTCAGATAAATCGCTTGTAACACCTACTGGTTCTTTGTACCAACCATTTCTTAACAGCATACTTTTTACAGAAGCTACAGTTTTTTTATACTTGGTTTTACCATAAAGCATGGCAACAGGAACAAAGTTTTTTACATTATTTAGTACCTTTTCTTTTAGTAATTTACTTTTTTCAATAGATTTTGCCTTGGCAATTGTTAATCTAATTTCAGTAATATTTTCTGTATCAGTTAACTCTAAAATACTTTTGTTAAACTTGGCAATACTAGGAAGAAGTAATTCTCCATTAGCTGTATTTAAATTAACTAATGTGTTTTTTAAATCCTCAATTTTTTCTTCACTTCTTTCCAATCCCTCTAAAGCTACTTTTTTAGGTGTATTTTCTTTGGATGTATTCTCTTTGGTTTCACTCTCAAAAAGTGATAATGCAGACTCTAAATTAAACTCACATACTTGGCTTAAAGCGTTAATATCATCAACAAAAGTGGTTACTTTTAAATTAAGATCTAGTTTTACTTGCTTAATTTTTGCTGCAAGACTTGGCCAACTTTGGTAAGAAACCAATTCATAAGGAGAAATATAATTGATTGAAGAAGCAACTGTTTTTGTAGTATAATCATTATCTGAACTTATAGCTCTCTTTGTTGAAAGTGTCTTTAAAACATTTAACGCATTTTCTTCAAAATCATTAATTTGTAACGGAATTTCTTGATTGGTGATTCGAATAGTAGTTTCTTCAATAAGTGTATTAAAATCTTTACTTAAATTCTTTAATTCACTTATTATAGCTGCCTTTAAGGCTGTTTTTGTGTCGGAATTAGCAATAGTGCTTTTTACATTTGTAATGTAATTTTTAAGAACTGTTAATTCCTGTCCAATAAGCTCTGAACGTTTTTCAATTGATTTTCCAAGCTTATCATAAGTAAACATTACATGAAAAATAATGGTAAATATTTCGATATCTAACTCCCAATCACTTTCAAAAACACTAAACGTATTTTGCCAAAGAAGTGCATTTTTATGGCTCTTTTCTAAAACATCTTTTTGATATTTTGCAATATTTTGTGCTCTAAAAAAGTTTGCAGACAATTCAATTGTATCTGCTTTATAAAGTGCATTTGTATAATTTAAAATATTCGCCTCAAATATTTCTTGAAACGTTTTTTTATGATTTTCAATTCGTGCCTCTAAAGAAGGAATTGTTTGAACATTGGTAGACAACTCTTCAGAAAAATCTAAAACCGTATTATTTTCTAAATAAAGTTCAATTTTTTCGTCGATTTTTTTATCTATTGACCAATAATTGTCTGTGATTTCAGAAATCTCTTTATAAATAGCCTCAATAACTTCATTTAAATTATGGATAAGCTCGCTTTTAAAATAGTATTCAGTAACATTTTTAAAGGGAATTTCTTGTTGCCAATAAACAATTTCCTTTTTTGTTTTTCTAAATACATTAGCTGTTTTTAATGGCAGTTTTGAAACGGTAAACAGTGATTTTTTTACGCCCTTTCTAAACTTTAATAATTTCGAATCGCCATCTAATTTTAAAAATCGTTCTTTATCTTGTACACGTTTAATCGTTTCATCTAAAGTTTCTAAATGCGTATTTAACTCTCTAAAATAGGCATCAAACAACAACTCATCTCCTAAATTTAAAGTCGAAAAGTAACTGGAAACAATCTTTTCTAACTCAGTTTTGTACTCATTTAACTTTCTAAAAACTAAATTTTTATCATCTTTCTTAAAATTGTGAGCAATTAATTTATTTTGAAGTTCATTTATCTCTAAAATTACTTTGTGATGTGCTTTAATTTTATTGAAAAAAACAGGCAACAATGTTTCATTGAATAGTGCTGCAATAGTGTGTTGTTGTAAAGAAATAATTTCTTTCATAAATTATCTTGAAATATAAAGGTATTTAATGTATGCCTTTATTTAAGCGCAAATTACAAAAGAATTTTGATACTATTAAAAATATTATTTGTATTCATTATTCTAAATATTTTTGAGCAAAAAAAAAGTGCAGTTTAAAAACTACACTTTTATCATCTTTATTATTGAGGATTATGCCATTTGTTCTTCATGTTTCCCTTCATATACTTCCTCTACTAATTTTGCATTAAATGCTGGTAAATCGTTTGGGTTTCTACTAGTTACCAATCCAGAATCCACTACTACTTCTTCATCTGTCCAGTTTGCACCAGCATTTATCATATCTGTTTTAATAGATTTATAGGATGTGATATTTCTTCCTTCTAAAACGCCTGCTTCTGCTAATAACCAAGGTGCATGACAAATTGCTGCTACTGGCTTACTATTTTCAAAAAACGATTTTACAAAATTTACAGCATTTTTATCGGCTCTTAATGTATCTGGATTTATAACGCCTCCAGGCAACATTAAAGCATTATAATCTGCTTGTGTAACTTGGTCTAATGTTTTATCAACTTTATAGGCTTTTCCCCAATCTCCATCTGCCCAAGATTTAATTTCACCAGATTTTAAGGATATAATATGTACGTTTGCTCCTGCTTTTTCCAAAGCTTTTTTAGGCTCTCTTAATTCGCTTTCTTCAAAACCATTTGTTGCTAAAATTGCAACATTCTTTCTATCTAAATTTTCCATTTCTATGTTTTTAAGATTAAAATGAGATTAGTGCTTTACTAACTCATTTCAAAATTACAAATAATTTGAAAGTGTAATTTGCTCAAAACATATTAAATTTAGCACAAACACTATTTTAAAAAATTTTATCTTTTTAATATCCAAGCAGCAGGATCTAATATTTCAGTATTTTTTAAAAGCACAAAAACCAACTTAGTTTTACCATTTATCTTATCCGTAAATATCTTCCCTAAATTTTGTCCTATATCAACTTTATCGCCTTTTTTAACTAAAGAATTTTCAAGATTATTATAAGAACTTATATAATTTCCATGACGAATAAAAACGTTTTTTGTACCATCAGAACCCACCAAAACATTTAAAACTTCGCCACTAAAAATAGCTTCTGCATTGCTTCCTCTACTTGTTACAATATGCAAACCAGTTCCATTAATTATAATTCCAGGAAATGTAGGATCAGGTTGTTTTCCAAACTTTCTAACCACCAATCCTTCTTTTACAGGCCAAGGTAATTTACCTTTATTTAGCTCAAATTTTGTTGCTAAAGCTTTTGCTTCTGGCGTTAAAATAAACTCATTTTTCTTAGTCGCTGTTTTAGGTTTATCTTTTAATTTTGATAAAGCCAATCTGTTTGCTTTCTCAATTTCATCTCTAATAATTTTATCTATTTGAGCAGCAACTCTCCTATCTTCTTTTACGTTTTTTTCTATTTCTCTTTTGTATTTACCTTCTGTCTTTTTAATGATAGAAAGTAAATTTTCTTGCTTCTTTTTATCAGCTTCAATTTCTTTTTTCTGATTTTTTTCTGCTAAAAGTAACGTTTCTTTATTTTTCTTTTGGATAACCAAAGAGTCGTTCTTTTTTTCGATAACACTTGTTTGCTCTAAAATTTCTTCACCTTGTTTTTTTCTGAATTGGGTATATTGTTTCATATACTCCAAACGTTTGTAAGCTTGATAAAAATTCTGTGAAGACAACAAAAACATTGTTCTGCTTTGTTGGGATTTACTTTTGTAAGATTTGTAAATCATCTCACCATAATCGGCTTTTAAGGCTTTTAAGGCTTTATTTAATTTTGCAATTTCTCGTTCGTTTGTTCTTATTTCGTTAGATAAAAGTTTCGCTTCTAAATTAATCGTGTTTATTAGTTTGTTTCTTACTACTATTTTTTGGTTGATATCTTTTAAATCTTCTAAGGCGTTTTTTTCTTTCTTAGTTTCATTAAAAAGTAATCTATTTAATTTTACAATTTCTGCCTTATATTTTTCTCGCTGATTTTCCAACTCTCTTTTTGTTTGACTAAAAACAGACAAACTCATAAAGAAAACCATAGAAAAGACAATATGAAACTTTATATTTTTCATTAAAATGTAAGCTGTTTATAACCACTAGGAATGCTAAAAGACATTTCTACATCTGTATTGAATTCCACAGATTTATACTCTAAATCAATGGCAGTAACTTTTTTTGCGTTTTTTGCTTTGATGTTAATTTCTGAAGGAAAAATAACGTTATCAATAATGTTGTATGATGGATATTGCACATCTAAACGTAAATCTTTCTCTGCATTTACAATAGATTGTTCGTCTAATTTAAAATGTGCAGGATTTATAGTAAAGAAAATATCAAACAATGCAGCTTGTTTTTCAGGTGATAAAATATATCGATTGTCCACAACTTCCACATTTTGATCTTCCTCTTTTAAATTTAATAAAGATTGCCCTAAAAATAGATTTTGTAGTTGTTCAAAATTAATTTCTACACCTAGAAATTCTTTCATCATTGAAAAATCACCTTCAAAATAATGTTTAAAGACAGAGGAGTAATATTTAACAGAGGTTGGTGTAATTTCGGCTTTAAAAACAGTGATAAACTTGGTTCCTTTTAGCCAAATAACCTCATCTTTTTTCATTTTCATTTGCACAGATAAGCCTTGATTGGTTTTTCCATTATCAAAATTCACTTTTAGTTTGGCATCCAATGTTTTCTTATCAAAATTAGCAGCCATGTGTTTTTTTGCTACTTTTTTGGCAGAAATATCTTTGGCTGTTGCATTTGCATCAATCATATTTTTTGTTGTTTTACAAGAAGTAAAAATTATTGTAAAAAGCAGTATGTATTTAAAGTACTTCATTTTTTAACTTTTCAATTTATCAGCTTTCTGTTGATATTTATTTTCTTCAATCAAATTACCTAAACCTTTGTAGGCCTTAGCCATTTCTATATAAAAATTGGCTTCCATGTTGTCTTCTATCACAAAATCAAACCCATTCTCTAATACAGATAACGCTTCTTTATGATTTTTCTGATAATTTAATGCTTTTCCTTTCATTAAATATACAAAAGGTTGGGCAGGAAACAACAAAATACCTTCGTCACTTAATTTTAATAGTTGAGTTGCATTGTCCTCAGAAATCTTTAAAATTTGCTCTAAAATAGTATACGATTTTTCTGTTTCAAACTGATTAATTAAAGAGGTAATATCAGATAATTTCTTTTCTTCAGCTTTTGGTTTTTTTCTCTTTTCTAAACTTGCTTTCAAACTTTTTAAATTCGCCGAAAGTAAATTTTCATCTTCCAAGGTATTCATTAAAGAAATGGCTTCTTTATATTGCCTATTATATAAATAAAGACGCACTAAAAAGGCTCTTTCTTTAGGATTTAGAGCAACTATTTTTTGTTGTGTATTGATAGCTGCTTCTAAATTATTTTCCTGTTGATAAATTTTCACCAAATGTTTTAACATCCAAACATTATCCCCATCTTTTTGTAAAGCTCTTTCTATATATTCTTTGGCTAATAACGTATTTTTTAATAAAAGATAATTTTTAGAAAACTCAAAAAAAACAGCCATATTATTCTCTAACAGTTGGTTGCAATTTTCTAAATTTTCTAGCGCTTTTTGATAGTTTCCAATCGCTTTTTCTGAAAGTGCTTTAAAAAAGAATTGTTGAAATTTTAATTCTGCTTCTTCAGATAAATCTTGGTTTGCAGGAATGCTATCTTGTGAAAAAGATGAAAAAGAGAAAAGAAAAAAGAGAAAAGAGAAAAGAGCCAATCTTATAGCATAAAACTGTCTCTCTTTTCTATGTTCTTTATTCTTAAATCTTATATTCATTAAGTTAATTCTGTATAATCTCCAATACTCACAGAGGTATATGCTGCATTGTATTTTGCATGATTTCCAATCATTGCATTCGTTAAATTAGCATTCGAAATTTCTACATTTTTCTGAATTAACGAGTTTGTAATGGTAGAATTTGAAACCACACTATTTTCACCTATAGAAACATATGGGCCAATTTTAGTGTCTTTTAAAACTACATTTTTACCAACATAACAAGGTTGTATAATTTCTGAATTTTCTAAAACCACATCATCAGCAACCAAATTATTACCAGCTTCATGCTCAAAAGCAAGAGTTTGTTTGTTGGTATCTACAGTTGGATCTTTTTTACCACAATCCATCCAAGCAGTTACTTTTCCTGGTAAAAACTTAGCTCCTTGTTGTTTTAAAGATTCTAAAACATTTGTTAGTTGATATTCGTCGTTTTCTTTTAAATCATTATCAATTAAATATTGAATTTCCTCTAAAAGTTTTTCGCCACTTTTAAAGTAATAAATTCCAATAATTGCTAAATCAGACACGAATTCTTTTGGCTTTTCAATAAAATCTGTAATCACACCATCTTCTAATTTCACTACTCCAAAAGCACTTGGGTTTGCTACTTGACTTACCCAAATTGCTCCATCAGCATTTACATCTAACTTAAAATCTGCTTTAAACAAAGTATCTGCATACGCAACTACACATGGCCCACTCAAAGATTCTTTTGCGCAATAAATTGCATGCGCAGTTCCTAATGCTTGCTCTTGCACATACACTGAACCTTTTGCACCTAACTCGTCTGCAATTTTTAATAATTTTTCTTCTGTATCTGTAGGAAAACCTTTGGCAGTTGTACCAATTACAAAAGCTATTTCATCAATTTTTTCATCAATAACAGAGGCAATATCTTCTACTAAACGTTGTACAATTGGTTTCCCTGCTATTACTGTTAAAGGTTTTGGAACTGTTAAAGTATGTGGTCTTAAACGAGATCCAATACCAGCCATAGGCACTATAATTTTCATAAACTATTTCTTTAAAATATGCCTGCAAGATAGTATTTATTGAGGGACTTAAAAAATTGTTTTTCAGTTTAAAGGTCTATAAAAAATGTTTTCAATTTATTTTGAGCCTCCCCCTAAAGGAGGAGGACGCTCCTCCTTTAGGGGGAGATGAAATTTACCCCTTTAGGGGGATTGACTGGCTTTCTTATTAGTAGTAATTTTACATTGTAAAAAAGTAATAAAATAAGAATCCCCCAATAAAACCATCCCCCAACAAATCGTTTGTTCATAAATGATTACGAAAACCCAAGTTAAAACTTGGGTTTTTCGTTTCTTTGCAAAAAATATAACTTGTGAATTATTTATCTGTAGAAAACATTTCTAAGTCTTATGGAGAAAAGGTACTTTTTGAAGACATCTCCTTTGGAATTAATAAAGATCAAAAAGTTGCTTTCGTTGCGAAAAACGGAAGTGGCAAAACTTCAATTTTAAATATTATTGCTGATTTAGATGTACCAGATTCAGGGCAAGTTGTTAGCAGAAAAGATATTAGTATTGCATATTTGGCTCAAAAGGATGATTTAAACCCCAATTTAACCATCGAAGAAACCATTTTTGCTACTGACAATAAAATTCTAAACATCGTAAATCAATATGAAAAAGCGTTGAAAAATCCTGAAGAAGCAGAAGCTTATCAAGCAGCTTTTGATTTGATGGATCAGTATAATGCTTGGGATTTTGAAACACAATACACGCAAATTTTATCAAAATTAAAGTTAGATGATTTATCCTTAAATGTTGGAAAACTTTCTGGAGGACAAAAAAAACGTCTTTCTTTAGCAATCGTTTTAATTAACAAACCAGATTTATTAATTCTTGATGAGCCAACCAACCATTTAGATTTAGAAATGATTGAATGGTTAGAAGCGTATTTTGCTAAAGAAAAAATCACCCTTTTTATGGTAACGCACGATCGTTACTTTTTAGAACGTGTCTGTGATGAAATTTTAGAGTTAGATGAAGGTAAAATCTACAAATACAAAGGTAATTATTCTTACTATCTTCAAAATAAAGAAGAGCGATTAGCTTTAGAAGCAACCAATTTAGGAAAAGCAAAAAGTTTATTTAAAAAAGAATTGGAGTGGATGCGTAAGCAACCTAAAGCAAGAACAACAAAATCAAAATCTAGAATTGATGATTTTCATCAAATTAAAGACAAAGCACATCAACGTAGAAAAGACCATAAAGTTCAGTTAGAAATTAATATGGAACGTTTAGGTAGCAAGATTTTAGAACTTCATAAATTGCAAAAATCGTTTGGTGATAAAGTTATTTTAGATGGTTTCGATTATGTTTTTAAACGTGGAGAACGTATTGGAATTATTGGTAAAAACGGAACAGGAAAATCTTCTTTCTTAAATATTATTACAGAAAAAGCACCTGTTGATGGTGGAAAAGTTGTGGTTGGAGAAACCATAAAATTCGGTTATTATACGCAATCTGGAATCACCATAAAAGAGGGACAAAAAGTAATTGAAGTTGTAAAAGAATTTGGTGAATATATTCCACTTACTAAAGGTAGAAAAATCTCGGCATCGCAATTATTAGAACGTTTTTTGTTTGATAAAAAGAAACAATATGATTTTGTTGAAAAACTTTCTGGTGGTGAGCAAAAGCGTTTGTATTTATGTGCTGTTTTAATCCAGAATCCTAACTTTTTAATTTTAGATGAGCCAACCAACGATTTAGATGTGGTAACTTTAAATGTTTTAGAAGAGTTTTTATTAGATTACCCTGGAAATTTATTGGTAGTTTCTCACGATCGTTATTTTATGGATAAAATTGTTGATGCTCTTTTCGTTTTTAGGGGAGAAGGTGTTGTGGAGAATTTTCCTGGAAATTATTCTGATTTTAGAGCGTATGAAAACTCTAATGAAGCAGAAGAAGCACCTGTAGAAAAAGTGATCGAAAAAAAGGTTGAAGAGAAAAAGAAATCAAAAAACGCCTTGAGTTTCGATGAAAAAAGAGAATTTGGTGCTTTAGAAGTTGAAATTGAAAGGCTACAAAAAAGAAAACTGACTATAGAAAATCAATTTTTAAATGTAGAAATTGCAACAGACGATATCCCTAAAAAATCTGAAGAATTACAAGAAATCACCAATGAATTAGAAGAAAAAGAGGAACGTTGGCTAGAGCTATCAATGAAGTTAGAAGATTAGAAAAATGAGAAAAGAGTTTTTATTATTTTTATTTATAATTGCTGTTTGTTGTTCAAAAGACAAAGAATGTTCAGATTTTAAAACTGGAACTTTTGAATATTCTAATCAGTTATACAATGGGTTAAAAGTTGTTCGAACAGATTCTACTCAAATAGAAAAAAGTATCAAAAATGGATTAGAAATACATAGTTCAATAAAATGGATTGATGATTGTAATTATGTTTTAACAATAACAAAAGTACTAAATGAAAATTTAGATAGTATTATTGGAAAAAAATTCACAGTCGAAATTATAGAAACTAAATTAGATAGATATAGGTTAAAATCTAAAAGTGATGCTGGTGACATGGAGTTAGAGTTAATTAAACTTAAATAACTTTTGTACTAAAATTACTAAGCAGCTTAAAAGACCTTAATTACTAAATTACATTTCAGCTAAAATTTAAAAAACCTCAAAGGTTTTAAAAACCTTTGAGGTTTGATACTTTTTAAACACTTACAATATCTTTATCTTCAATTAAATCCTCATTATTAAAACGCAATAAAATTTGTGCAACTGCAATGGTGTCTTTTTCACAATAGGTTACGATTCTTTGGATGTTTTTTTCTTTGTAATACACAGTTGCTACTTCACTTCCATCAATATCGTCTTTTGGAGAAGGAATTCCTAAAATAGACGTTAATAACTTTAAAGAGGTATAATGTTTATAATCACCAAATTTCCACAATTCTAAAGTGTCTATATGTGGAACTTCCCAAGGTTTTTTCCCAAATAAATTTAGTTTTTTAGGAAGTTCTATTTTATGAATAATCATACGTCTTGCTATAAACGGAAAATCGAATTCCTTTCCATTGTGTGCACAAAGTACATTGTCTTTTTTGGTGAAATGTTTATCTAATAAAACTTTAAATTCTGATAATAATTTATGTTCGTCATCACCAAAAAAAGAGGTAACTCTAAGTTGTTTTTTTGTTTCAACATCAACAAAATACCCAACTGAAATACAGATTATTTTACCAAATTCTGCCCAAATACCTGCTCTATCATAAAATTCGGCTGCTGTTTGTTCATCCTTTCTTTGGTATTGCGTTTTCTTCTTAAAAAGCTCTTGTGTTTCTTTTGATAATTCCTCCCAACTTTCTTCTTGAGGAACTGTTTCTATATCTAAAAACAGAATATTATTTAATTTATACGTAAGATTCATAGCGTTCTTTTTTCATAAATATAGTGAAAAAAGAAAAAGCTCTGAAAAAATCAGAGCTTTTTAAAATTTAAAAAATCAATAATTTATTTAATTACTAATTTTGAAGTTGCTGTTTTAGTTCCTTCTGTTACTTTTAAAATATATAAACCAGCAGAAATTGTAGGAATATCAAAAGTTGACTTTGAATCGGAAAAAGAAGTAGCAAATACTTTTTTTCCTAAAACATTATATATTTCCACTTCTTTTTTATCAGTACTATTGGTAGTAATTGTAAAACTTTTATTTGTTACAGGGTTTGGGTATGTTGCAAAACCTTCGATTTCATTTTTTACTATACTTAATGTAAAGCTATTTGCAGCACCTGGAGTTCCTAAATCTCCGTTAGCAATAATCTCTTGCGTTGCTTCTCCCCAATTAGCACCATTGTCATTATCAGTAGCAGAATATTTATCAGTAGCTAATTCCATACTTGCTCCATTTGGATCTGGAAAAGTTGCTCCATCATCCCAAGAAACACCATCAATTATATTTCCTCCACACTCTAATGCAATTGAATCAGAACCGTTTCCTAAAAATATTTTAGAATCATATTGATAGTCTACTGTAACACCCCCATTTGTAGAAATATCTGCGTTTTCACCAAATACAACATATCCGTTTGCAGGAACAATTAAAGATGTTTTTATAATATCATCTTTAGAATCTGTCGTTAAAGATTTAATCGTCCAACCTTGTAATTCTATTGGAGAGTTTGTTGTATTATAAACTTCAAAATACTCACCATTATCATCAGATACTGCACTAGGGTTTTGCATAATTTCTGTAATAATCAAAGCGCCAACTGCAGAACAAGTAGCGTCTGGTAAACAAACTGCACTTGAAATACTTCTTGTAATATCACAATTACTATTTGTTACATCTCCTTTTAAGGTAAACTCGATATCTGTACCTTCTGGAATATTTGAAATCGTAATTGTTCCAGAAGCAGAAGTAGACGGATTGTCTCCACCAATTGTACCAAAATCTGAAGTTAACGTGTATGTAGAAGTATTACCTCCAGTAAAAGGTATAGAAACATTGTAGGTATCTTCTCCAGTTGTATTAGCATCACAAAGAGTAACTGCAGCATCTAAAGTTATGTTACATGGAAATTCAACATAAAAAGTTATAGTTGATTCTACTTTTGGTGATAAAGATGCTCCACTATTATCAACTAACTCTGCAGTTACTTCATAAGTAGTTCCTGGTTCTGCATTATCTATATCAGGTCCAGTTGTAGAAAATATATTCGCAGTTCCGTCAACTACGCCGTTTTTCTTTAAAGTTCCTAAAATATATCCATCTCCACTGTTATCGGACATTTCTGAACCATTATCTCCAGAAAGTGTAAAATTTAAAACATTAAAACTAATTGGAATTGTAGTAGTTTCTGCAGGAAAAACTGCATTATCTTCTGGTGATATAATAGCAATTGTAGGATCTGAAGTAAAAGCATTTAAACTAATATTTCTTAAACGAACTCCTCTCCCACTTTCTCCATTGTTTGAGATGCGTATTTGTACTTGATTAGAAAGACTAGATATCGTGAATGTACCCCCATCTATATAAGAAGAGCTTGTTGTAACTGTTCCTAAACCCAAATCATTAAAAGTCGTTCCTCCATCAGTAGAAACTTCAATTTTTGCTTGATTATGAGTTCCACTTCCAAAAGAAGCCACATCCAATTTAAACTCTGCTGTAGCGTATGAAGATAAATCAATTGAAGTAGAAGTTATAATATCTGATGGTGAACCAGCATCTACAACATAATAAGAACCTTTATCAATATCATTAGTTGAAACGTTATTTGTACCAACCCAACCAGTAGGAAGTGCTCCTCCTCCAGCAAGATTAAATATTTCTGTTTGTCCAAAAGACAAAAAACTAAAACAGAAAGTAAAAATTAAAGTAAATAAGTAATTTTTTTTCATATTGTAAAATTTAAATGGTTAAGCATCAAAGTTAAAAAAATAAAATGCCTTTTCACTTTTTTAAAATTAATTTATTGTTATGATTAAAAAATTACAAATCATTAAATTATAAGCTTGTATATAATCCTAATATTAACGAATTGTAAAATTAGCTATCAAAAACCATACATTTACTAAAATTAGATTTTAAAACCCTATTTTTGATATGTACTTATTATTAAATAACTATGAATAAAAGCGATATTAAAATTTTATTAGTTGATGATGAGCCAGATATTTTAGAAATTGTTGGCTACAATTTAAGAAATGAAGGCTATCAAACTTTTACTGCAGAAAATGGACTAGAAGCTATAAAATCTGCAAAAAAGAATATGCCTCATCTAATTTTATTAGATATTATGATGCCAGAAATGGATGGAATTGAAGCTTGTGAAAAAATCAGAAAAATAAAATCTCTAGAAAACGTACTCATCGCTTTTTTAACTGCAAGAGGTGAAGATTACTCTCAGGTTGCTGGTTTTGAAGCTGGAGCTGACGACTATATTACAAAACCTATAAAACCAAAGGTTTTAGTAAGTAAAATAAAGTCTTTATTAAGAAGATTAAAATCTGAAAAAGAAAGTGAAGATTCTCTTAAAATTGGAGATATTGTAATTGATAGAGATGAATATGTGGTTTATAAAGCTGGAGAAAAAATTTCGCTCCCTAGAAAAGAATTCGAACTATTTTCTTTGTTAACCTCTAGACCAGGAAAAGTTTTTAAAAGAGAGGTTATTTTAGATACAGTTTGGGGTAATGAAGTTGTTGTTGGTGGCAGAACTATTGATGTTCATATTAGAAAACTCCGAGAAAAAATTGGCGATAATCACTTTAAAACGGTAAAGGGAGTTGGCTATAAATTTGTTTTGCTAGAAAAAGAAAAGTAAAACCAAACCAATTGAAACTAAAAAAAACATATTCCTACGCACTTTGGTCTGCACTTTATTTAACACTGCTTAGTGTAGCTATTGCAACTGTAACATATTATGTAATAACTGAGCATTTTGGTTATATCACCATCATTTTTTCAATTATTATACTTTTTATAATTTCTTTTTTTATCACTCAATATAGAGCTGAACATTTTATATACAGAAGGTTAAAAAAATTATATCAAGAAGTATCCATTTTAAATGTAAACGACCTAAAAAGAGATTCTGCAACTACAGATATTGACAAATTATCTAAAAGTATGCAGAAATTTGTAGAAGGAAAACGATTGGAAATCAAAAGCTTAACAGAAAGAGATTCTTTTAGGCGTGATTTTCTTGGTAATGTTGCTCACGAATTAAAAACACCCTTATTTACAGTTCAAGGTTATATTCTTACCTTATTAGAAGGTGCTATTAATGATAAACAAATACGCATGAAGTATTTGGATAGAGCAAACAAAGGTGTAGAAAGATTGGTTGCTGTGATTAAAGATTTAGATATGATTGCTAAATTAGAAAACGATGGTTTAAAATTAAATACAGAGGTTTTTAATATTCTTGAATTGATTCAAAATGTGTTCGATTTATTTGAAATGAAAGCCAAAAAAAGGAACATTACGTTACGATTTGATAAAGTTTATGAATTTCCTGTTTTTGTAAAAGGTGATATTGAAAAAATTGAACAGGTTCTTATCAACCTTATTGTAAATTCTATAAAATACGGAAAACCAAATGGCACCACTATTTTAGGAGTAGATGATTTTAATGATAAAAAGTTTATTGTTAAAGTAATTGATAATGGTGAAGGTATTAATAAAGAACATTTACCACGTTTATTTGAACGTTTTTATAGAGTAGATCAAAGTAGATCTCGAGAACAAGGAGGCTCTGGCTTAGGACTTTCTATTGTAAAACATATTGTGGAAGCTCATAATCAAAAAATACTACTTAAAAGTACTTTTGGAAAAGGTTCGGAATTTTCATTTACGCTTGAAAAACCTAAATAAATAAAGAGTTTTACATTAAATCGAAACCAATATCTTTTCTGTAATTCATGTTTTCAAAATTGATTTGATCAATACTATTGTAACTCTTTTTTAAAGCATCTTGAATGGTGTCTCCAAAAGACGTTATTGCCAAAACTCTACCTCCACTTGTAACTACTTTATTATTATTAATAGTAGTTCCTGCATGATATACAGTAGATTCGCTAATATTTTCAAAACCTGTAATTTCTTTATTTTTTTGATAAGCTTCTGGGTAACCACCAGACACCAACATTACAGTTGTTGCAATTTTATCTGACACAGAAAACGATTTTTCATGTAAGGTTTGATTTGCAACACCTTCAAACAAATCAAATAAATCTGAATCTATTCTTGGCAAAACAACTTCAGTTTCAGGATCGCCCATTCTTACATTATATTCAACCACAGATGGATTTCCATGATCATTCATCAAACCAATAAAAATAAAGCCTCTATAATCAATTCCGTCTTTTTGTAAACCTAAAATGGTAGGTTTTACTACTAGTTCTTCAACTTTATCTAAAAAAACTTTGTCTGCAAAAGGTACAGGAGAAATTGCACCCATTCCACCAGTATTTAGACCTGTATCTCCTTCTCCAATTCTTTTATAATCTTTTGCTGATGGTAAAATTTTATAGCTTTTTCCATCTGTCAAAACAAAAACAGAAAGCTCAATTCCTTTTAAAAACTCTTCGATAACCACTGTAGATGAAGCTTCTCCAAATTTTTGATTCGAAACCATTTCTTCTAACTCAGCTTTTGCTTCTTCTAAAGAATTTAAGATTAAAACGCCTTTCCCAGCAGCCAAACCATCTGCTTTTAAAACAAAAGGTGGCTCTAAAGTTTCTAAAAAAACATAGCCATCGTTTAAATTATCTTTTGTAAAAGATTTATATTTTGCAGTTGGAACTCCATGTTTTTGCATGAATTGTTTTGAGAAATCTTTACTACCTTCTAACAAAGCTCCATCTTTTTTAGGACCAATTATTGGAATATTTTTCAATTCATTATCAGCTAAAAAGAAATCATGAACACCATTTACTAAAGGTGCTTCTGGCCCCACAACTACCATTTTAATATCGTTCTTTAAAACAACTTCTTTAACTGCGTTAAAATCTGTTGGATTGATATTGATATTTTTGGCAATAGCATGAGTTCCTGCGTTTCCTGGAGCTACAAAAAGTTGTGTTACTTTATTACTTTTATAAAGTTTTAAAGCAAAAGCGTGTTCTCTACCTCCAGAACCTAAAATAAGTACATTCATGTTTATTGTTTTGTTAGGATTGCAAATATATTTTAATTTCTTTGGATACTAAATTTATGAAGGAATTGAATTTTAGGAATTTTATCTTTTGAGAAAAAATGAAGCTAAAACCCCCATTTTAAAAAGTATTTTATGGCTGATGAAGTGTGTCTGAAAAATAATTTTATACTTTTTGATGAACCTTGTTGATGGTGATGAACAATTTCAACTTTTGGATAGTAAAGAATTTTTTTACCTAAATTATCAATTTTCCTACAAATATCAGCATCTTCCATATACAGAAAAAAACGTTCATCAAAACCTTTAATCAATTTAAAATCTTTTGTTTTAAAAAGCATAAAACACCCATGAATAAATTCAGGATAAAATGGTTTTTCTATATTTTGATTTCTATATTCATTTTTAAAAAGTTGGGTTTTAGAAATCTTAAGCTTTCTATTTATCAAGTCAAAAAAAGTAGGATGCTTTCTGCAAACATATTGGGTTTCCTTATTAGGATAAACTACTTTAGGTGTAATAAAAGATACATCATTTAAATTAGATATTTCTTTTATTAAAGTTGGAATTACATCCGAAGTAAACACTACGTCAGGATTTAAAATTAAATGAAAATCTGATTCTATTTTGTTTAATACTAAATTGTGGGCTGCACCAAATCCAATATTTTCACCAACAAAGAAATATTCAATTTCTGGATTGTTAAAATGTTTTTCTAAAATATTAGAAGGAGAATTATCGATTAAAAAAAGCTTTTTTTTTAGTGGTGTTTTTAAAAAAGAATCAATCGTTTTTTGAAGTATTTCTAAATTTTCGTTATATAAAACAATTGCTGCAGTTATCATTTTAGTAGGCTTTTTCTTCTCCTTTAAAAACGTTTAAAATAGTTTGAATAATAATTTTAATATCTAATAAAAAAGACCAGTTTTCTATATAAAAAATATCCAAGCGAACTCTGTTTTTAATATCAGATTTTCGTTTAATTTCACCTCTATAACCACTAACTTGTGCCAAACCAGTAATACCTGGTTTTACAATATGTCTCTTTAAATAATCTTCTACATCTTTTTGATATTCTAAAGATAAACTTTCTAAATGTGGTCTTGGTCCAACAATGCTCATATCTCCTATAATAACATTAAAAAATTGAGGTAGCTCATCCATACTTGTTTTTCGTAAAAATGCCCCAATTTTAGTTACACGTAAATCACCTTTTATTGCGTGGATTTTATCTGATTCCTCATTTACTTTCATAGATCTAAATTTGTAACAAACAAAGTGATCTCCATTTAAACCTTCTCTTGGCTGACTGAAAATTAAAGGTCCTTTAGATTCCATTTTCACAAAAACCCAAATAATTGGAATTAACCAAGAAAGTATAAATACACATACAAAAATTGAAAAAAAAATGTCGAAAATTCTCTTTATATAAAAATTCTCAGCAAATTCAAAGGGTAATTTCTGAACATTTAAAACCATTAAAGCATCATCATAATACTCAATACTTTGATTTTTACTATACAATTCGTTAGAATTTGGAATCAATTTTAGAACAATATCTTTTTCTAAAGCGAACTTATTAATTTTTTTAATTTGATCTTTAGACAGCTTTGATAAAGAACAATAAATCTCATCAACAAGATTAGTTTTTGCATATTCAAAAACACTATTTATATTTCCAAGATATTCTGAACTTTCAACTGGCTTATTGGAGAAAAAACCTAAATATTTATATCCTAAATTTGATTTGCTTTTAAATAACTTAATAATGTTTTTAGAAGAATCATCAAAACCAACTACTATTGTGGTTCTAAAATTATTTCCTAAAGCTCTATATTTTTTTAGGAAAATAAACCACAAAAATTTAGCAATTGAAAGGGTGAAAATAATAGTGGTTAAAATTAAAAATTGATTATTAACAATTTCACCTTCTCTAAAAATACCAAAAAAAGCAAAGTAACCAAGTATAAAAATTGAAAATTGTCTTATTAAAAGAGATAATATACGAAGTATTCTTGTGTATCTGTATACTTTATAAAAGCCAAATAAATAGGAAGTTAAAAGCCAAAAAAGAGAAATATAGGATAAAAAATAAGAATTTAAATATTGTTTATCGTAAATTAAATAAACTATTAAATTTATTAATAATACATCTAAAAATATTTGCAAGGGTCTAATAAAGTGGGAGTATCTTTTTTTCAAGAATTGAATTAGTTAAATATAAATTGCATTTATTAAAATATTATTTGATTTTTTTTTCAAAAAAAATTCTAAAAGACAAATGAACAAATAAAAATAGAATCATGAGCAAAAAACTAACTATTATATTCTTATTTAAGTGAGTTCTATAAAATTTAAAATTTTCCTTTAGTAGTTTTATTTTATTTTTACTTAGCGAATCATTTGATGTTCTGAAATATGCTAATGGAACTGGTAAACAATAAGCTTTTTTCGTTTTTTCTAAAATATTGAACCACAACCCCCAATCTTGTCTTTTTCTAAAATTAGGCATAAATATTTTACTTATTCTTTTGGTGTCATATATGGCTGTTGGTGTTTTAATATAATTATTAAATAATAATGCCAACGAACTGACACTTTTGGGAGGTAAAAGAACTTTGGAATCATTATCATTCTTGTCTAATTTTACTGAATATGTATAAGAAAATTCAATTTGTTTTTCAAGCATAAACTCCACTTGCATTTTTAACTTTTCTTTATGCCAGTAATCATCACTATCTAAAAAAGCTATAAACCTTCCTGTACTAATTTCGATACCTTTATTTCTGGCAACTCCTGCACCTACATTTTCTTTAAAAAAAAAGGATTTTATCCTGTTATCTGAAGCTACATAATTATTTATCATTTTAACAGATAAGTCTGTAGAACAATCATCTACAAGAATAAGCTCCCAATTTGTATAAGTTTGACTTAATATTGATTGCACACATTCATCTAAAAATTCTTGGCGATTATATACAGGTGTTATTATCGAAACCATCTTAAATTTGATTTAAAAAATTGAAAATATGTAGCATAAATAAAACAAACAAAAATTAGCCCCCACTGTCTATAGAGTAGTGATTCAAATAAAAAATTAAAAATAATTAAAATAATTAAAAACTCTAATTCATATTTCTTTTTAGTAGGATTTTTACTCAATAAAAATGGGCTTATTAAAAACAATATAAAAATTACAAAACCTAAAATACCTGAATGGTAAAATGATTGTAAAAATTGGTTATGAGCATTGAATTTATATTTAAGTTTTGATTCTATTGTGTTTTCTCCATTTTTATATCCATAACCAAACATTGGTCTGTTTGCTATTAGTTCAAGGTAAGTTTTATAAATATAAAATCTATTATTAGTACTTAATGTTTTTAAATCTCCCATTTCTTCTCCTGAGCCAATGTTTTCTATTGTTTGATACATGTCTAAAAACCGTTCTTTTAAATGCCCATTAAAACTTATAAAAAAACCAACAGTTAAGAATACTAAAATGAACTTAAATTTGGAATAATTTAATATAAAATATGCTGGCAAAATCAAACCAACACTAATAATAATAGCCTTTGAAGCTAAAGTTATAATGATAAAAAAAACTATAAATATTGACGTAATTCGTACTATTTTGTGTAAGGATTTATTAAAGAGTAAAACTATTAAAGCAAAACTAAAAACTAGACCAAAATAAGTGGTATGCGCATAATTCTCTAAGCTACTAAAGCTTGTTATAGCATATTTTAAAATACTTTTTTCTTGCAATAAAGTATTACCTTTTTCTAAAAAAAGTTTAGGCGGTTTTATTTTTACTTGAACTTCGTTACTTAAATTATCACTCCAATTATAACTTCCGTTTTTAGAAACAAAAGAAATATAAAACCAGTCTCTTGTAGCATTTGATTTTATGGTATTAGCAAAAGTAAATTTATAGAAGCCTTTAGATTGTTTTTCTGATTTTACTTTTGCGTTTCCTATTACAAAACCAATTGCGCCATTTGCTACGTTGAACCAAGCTTTACAATCCCCATCTACATTTCTAAATAAGACCCAAGTGTTTTTGTTGTTATTTTCTGTTTTAATATAAATTTGCCTTACTAGGGTATTGCCTGGTTGTGCTTCTTTAAACATAACCACTTTTCGAAGACTTGGTTTCTGAGCTGATGCGTTTATAATTGCATCAACAGTTGAATTTTTAGTGTAATTTTCGGCAATTGTTACTTCATTTTTAAACCAATCTTTTTTTAAAAATTCTTGTTTATTAATGTGTTTATTATATCCAAATAACCATAATAGTAAAAAAAATACTCCTGTAATGGTAATTAAAACAGAGGTTAATTCAAATAATTTTAAAATTTGTTTTTTAGAAAAATTAGATGAAAAAATAAATAAAGGAATGATTAGTAATGATAAGTTTCTTACTAAGTAAATAATACTAAATTGATTATAAAACAAATCTATTATAAAAGAAAAAATAATGGATAAATAGTACACACAAAAGGGAAGTAATAATTTCTTAAAAACTATTTTTTTCTTATTCCTATAAATTACGTTATATAAAGTTGCTACACTAGCAATTATAAGCATTAAACTAGAGTATTTAACTGGAAATAGAAGTGATGGTAAAATTAGACTACCAATTAATACATTTATCTCCTTATATTTTAAATTGTGTAAAATATTCAATACCTAAATTTTAATTTAATATTACTCTATTCGCTTCCCATAAATTTAAAGCTGCATGTTCATCAATTCTTTTATAATAAACCTGTTTATTTTTTAGCACTTCAAGAACAGCTTCAGAAAAATGAATAACATTATCTTTTTCTACAATATTAGCTAAACCTTTATCTCCGAAAAAGGATTTAAAATTGCCCACATTATAACCAACAAATGGTTTTCCTAAACCTATAGAAGTGTAAGAAATACCACTTTGACTTATCTTTTTATATGGCAACCATAACATGGTTGATTTATTAATTTCATTTATAAATACTGCTGTAGGTACTATTTCAGGTATTATAGTAACCTGATTACCAATATTAAAATCATCAATAATTTTATTCAACTCAATTAAATAGTTTTGATCTGCCAAACCCATAATCTTTAAGTGAATAATTGTGTTTTTTTCTTTTAAGATTTTGACAACTTTTAAAGCATCCTCTATACCTTTATATCTTAAAATTTGACCAATCATCAAACATTTATTTTCTTGTAATAAAGAAGTTTGTTCTCTAAATTCATCAAAGAAATACCCATGTTGTATTTTTAAAATATTGATTTTCGGGTTAATTTTTTTTAAGTCTGATTTCATTTCATATGTATGAACTGCAATATTTTTACAAAATTTGTAAAGTTTATTATACCTATTTATAATTTTAGGATTGGTATTGTTATGCGGATAAAGATTGTGTAGTATATACACCAACTTCACTCTCTTTTGAAAAAATTTAATAAATTCAACTTCAATACTTGTATATTTTAAGAGTTGAAGCCATTGTATAACAATGATATCAAATTTTTTATAATTAAATAGTAACCAAATCCAGTTTAAGATATAATCTAAAAACTTTACACCTGTATTAAACCCTAAATAAACGTTTAAATTTTTAAAAAAATCTAGAAAAAACATTTTCTTTTTCCCAAGAATTTTAACATCATTATTTTCTTTTAAGCCCTGCGCAAAATAATGTGTATATACAGATGTTGTTCCATTAAAATCTACTACTAAAATTTTTTTCATTACGAGTAATAATTACAACTTTAATCAAATGGAGGCATCCATTTACATGAATAATTCAGCTCTTTATTTCGTTTTGAAATAATTTTGGCAGGCACACCTGCAACAACACTATATGGAGGAAAAGATTTTGTTACTACAGCTCCAGCAGCAACCACGCAACCAGTGCCCAAACTAACGCCTGGTAAAATAATTGCTCTTGTACCTACAAAAACATAATCAGCCAGAGAAATTGGTGCAGTTTCGTATTCAAAAGAAGTACTGTTAATATTATGCTCTGCTGTTATTAAATGTACTTCTGGAGAAATAGTAATATTATCTCCAATTTTTATTCCACCTCTACTATCTAGATAACATTTTCTATTAATTGCAGTATTTTCTCCAATTTCTATATTAAATCTATTGATAAAACAATGTAAATGGATACTGCTTCCCTTACCCATTTTTAGTTTGTAAACATTTCTATATAGAAAATGCCTGATAAAATAAAAAGGGATTTTATTTAAAAAATGATTTGGAATGTAATTTCTATAGAAATAAAAGAAGAATTTTACAATTTCAAATAAATGTGATTTCATTTTGTAAAATTTTAAATTAACACTGTTTGCAATTGTTTTTTTCATAAGAAGGCTCTTTTTAAAGCTTTATCTTATTATTTTTTTAAAAGGTGGACTAAGTTAACCAACAATTTAGGATATCCGTTTTTAAGTAATGCTTTTTTATATTCTTTTTGTGCTTTTTCTCTAAACTTTGTACTTACACCTCCAATTCTCATATAAACCTCTTGATTTCCTTTTAAGAATTTCACATTGTTTTTTAAACATCTTAATAAAAAATCTGTATCTATACCTATTTTATAATCTGTATTAAAACCTCCTATTTTATCGTAAACTTCTTTGGTACAAAAACAAGTTGTGAAAGAAAAACCAAAATCCCAAAACACTCTTTGTTTAAAGAATTTTTTCTGAAAACTCTCTAAATAATTCTTATTTTCATCTACTCTGTTGCAGATACCATATGTAATTTCTTTTCTATTTATAGTTAATCTTTTTGATGCTTTAGTAACAGTATCTGAAGAAATCCAATCATCAGAATTAAGAAAAAAAATAACATTTCCTTTTGCTAGTTTTAATCCTTTATTCCAAGCATCTGCAATTCCCTTATCTTTTTCTATCAAAAGTTTAAAAGATTTAAATTTAGCTCTGAACTTAGCCTTGTAGTTTTCTATAATATCTAGAGTACCGTCTGTAGAGTATCCATCAACAATTATATATTCAATATTAGAATAATTTTGGGATAAAACCGAATTAAAAGTATCTGTAATAGTAGATACATTATTAAAACTTGCAGTTATTATAGATACTTGTTTTTTACTACTCATTGGATTTAAAGTCTTTTGGTGTTTTAAAAAGAAAGGTTTGATAAGGTAGGTTGGCATCTTTTATTTTATGTTGTGAACCTATGTACAAATTAATGAAAAAGAAACAAAAACAAATAATTGCAAAACCTTCTTGTATAATTTTATACTCTTTAATTTTTTTCTTGAGATGAGGTATTAATAGTATTGTAAAACTCATATAATACAAACTGCCTCTTATACCTGCATGACCGAATTTAGATAAACTTGCCCAAATAAAAAGGCCAATGAAATAGGTTAATAAATAAAAATTAAAATCTTTATCATTTTTATCTCTAAAATTATAGACTAATGGAAGTAATAATAAGCCAATAAATTGAAAAACAAGTAACATTAAGTTGCCTCCTTCACCAGAAATTCTGGTAAAATAAATACTATATCTCTCTGAAAATAATTGTATCACAAAAGCCAATAAGTCTGAACTAAAGAAACTTAAAATAAAAATAGCTAAAATAATTTTTTTGTTTATTAAATTACCATATAAAAAGTACAAAGGCAAAGCTAAAATAAATGATTTATGTATAAAAAAACACAAAGTAACTACAGCTAAATATCGCCAAATCTGTCTTTGTTTTATGTATTTAAAAGAATAAAATAGTATAGCTACTGCTAGATACTGCCTAACTATTGAAAGTGACATGAAATAAAACAAAGGAAAACAAACAAAGATTAAGGTAGAGATCCATTTATCTTCACTATTTTCCTTAATACCTTTATAAAAGAAAAAAGTGATTAAAAAAGAAGTTAAAATAAAGAAAAATTGATAAAAATGTATAAAATTTGAAAATACAATTAACTGTCTTGGTAAAAATTCAATTCTATTGATTTGGTCTGTATACCATCTTATATTTCCTTCAATAAGCTCATAATACATAGAGTAGTCATACCCAACATCAAATCTTAAAGCACTTAAAATAAAGATTACAATAAAAGCTAGTGTAAAGCCTTTCACCTTAAGCCCTTTAAGGATTTTTATTTTACCCATTTTAGGTAAAATGAAAATAAAAATTACAAATAGAATATATACTAGCATTTATTTAACTCTGTAAAGATGTTTCATTTAATTTTTTAATAATATTATGAGATTGTAAAGGCATTAATATAAATAAAGGTAAAAAACATATTATTGTAGATAAAATAACACCAGTACTATTTCCAATATAATTCACGAGAAATATAGAAAGAGGTACATTTAGTATGGCTCCAAAAACATAAAGGTACATTTGTAAATTCATTCTATTAGAAGCGTTTATAAAAAACATGTAAATATTTGTATAACAAAATAATAATACATAAATTAAATTAAAAAACGCTAAATTCTCTGGCAATTTAATTACGTTTTCACCAATCCAAATATTTAGGATATCTTCAATAAAACAAAAAATTAAAAACCCAAAAAATAGGATTCCTAAAAAATAAAAATTCATTTTTTTAAAATTTTTCTTAATCCAAATAAAGTCTTTATTAATTATTGCATCAGAATACAAACTCCAAGAAGATGTTAAAACTACAGTAAAAACAACAATTAAAAATTGAAATGCTTTTTGAACTGTAAAATAATCCGTAACAAAACTTGGGCCTAAAAGTTTTGATATTATAATATTATCTGTTGATAAAATAACCAACAAACACATATTAATTATAAAAAATTTAATTCCTAGACCAAACAATTGTTTACCTTCTGTAAAGTTGAAGTTGTAAAATGAAAAAGCAATCTTTTTTTGCAATTTAAAAAATACTATTGTTGCTATTACAGCAACAATACAATTACCTAGACCAAAGATTATTATTAAACTAATTAAACTTTTTTCTAATTCAAAAAACATCCATAATAAAACAACAGCTAAATAAAAAATCTGAAAAAACAGATTGATAACCTCAACACTAAAAGACTTATGTACAGATAAGTATAATTTTTTATAAAGACTTAAGATAAAATTTATCACTGTAAAAAAAAGCGATAAAAAAACAAATTTTTGCAAAAATGAATTTGTTTGTTCTTTATAATTTAAGATGTCTTGAAAATTTAAAAAATAAATTAAAAGGGATCCTATTAAAAAAATAACAATAGAAAAAGCAATAATAAAAATATAGGCTGTTGCTACAATTTCACTTGCTTTTTTATAATTATTGACTGATAAAGCCTCTGTTAATTTATTTCTAAGTCCTTGTCCAATACCAATATCAAAAGTAAAAATCCAATTAATTATTGAAAATACAGTTACCCAAACTCCATATTCCGTTTTCCCTAAAAACAGGATAAGCATTGGAACAATCAAAAAACTCAAAGAAATACTAATTCCTTTGAAAGTTAAACCCAAAAGAATATTTTTTCTTTGAATTACGGTTTTGTTCATTTTATATCTTGTCTAAATTTGAGGTGAACTCCTGAAATGTTCTTAATTTTTTATCCTTTTCTGATAAAATAATTTCATCTTCGTTTAATTTCCAATCAATATTTAATTGAGAATCATTATACAACACACCATCTTCGGCATCTACATTGTAATAATTATCGCATTTATAAGCTACAATTGTATCATTTTCTAACACTGAAAAACCATGTAAAAATCCTCTTGGAACAAATATTTGCTTGTTATTTTCTTCTGATAAAATACAAGAAAAATGTTGTCCATAAGTTTTAGAATCTTTTCTAACATCTACAACAACATCTAAAATTTTACCTTTTACTACTCTAACTAATTTTGCTTGTGCAAACTCTCCTCTTTGTAAATGCAAACCTCTTACAACACCAAATTGTGATGTAGATTGATTTCCTAAAACAAAATCAATATCTAACCCTGTTTTTTCTTGAAACTCTTTTTTATTGTACTCCAATAAAAAGCAACCTCTATGATCTTTAAAGAAAGTGGGCTCTATTACAAAACAATCTTTTAATGGCGATTCTTTTACAATCATTTAATATCTAATAAGTTTTTACCATAACCACTTTTTAGTAATGGTTTTGCTAATTGTTGTAATTCTTTTTTATTTATAAAACCACTAGTAAAAGCAGCTTCCTCAATAGAGCCAACTTTTAAACCTTGCCTTTCTTCTATAACCTCTACAAAATTACTTGCTTGCATTAAAGATTTAAAAGTACCTGTATCTAACCAAGCAATTCCTCTATCTAATATTCTAACAGAAAGATTTTTATCTTTTAAAAAAGCTTTGTTAATATCTGTAATTTCTAACTCTCCTCTTTTACTCGGTTTTAATTTTTTTGCTTTTTCAATCACAGAATTATCATAAAAATAAATTCCTGGAACAGCAAAATTAGATTTTGGTTTTAAAGGTTTTTCTTCAATTGAAATGGCATTTTGATGCTCGTCAAACTCTACAACTCCATATCTTTCTGGGTCGTTTACGTGGTACGCATACACAATTCCTCCCTCTAGATTTGTGTTTTCTTGCAATAATTTAGACAAACCTGTACCATAAAAAATATTATCGCCTAAAATAAGCGCAACTTTATCATCACCAATAAAATCTTCTCCAATTAAAAATGCTTCTGCTAAACCATTGGGATTCTCTTGTATTTCATATTCAAAATGACAGCCTATTTGGCTCCCATTTCCTAATAACTTTTTAAATAATGGTAAATCTTGTGGTGTAGAAATTATTAAAATCTCTCTTATTCCTGCAGAAATCAGAGTGGATAAAGGATAGTAAATCATAGGTTTGTCATACACAGGCATCAATTGTTTGCTTACTGATAAAGTAAGAGGATGCAATCTTGTACCAGAACCACCTGCTAAAACTATTCCTTTCATTATTTATATTTTTTTAAATACCAATTAATGGTTTTTTTTATTCCTGACTCAAAGTTTTCTTGTGCTTCCCAAGCTAATTCTTTTTCTATTTTTGATGCATCAATTGCATATCTAAAATCATGTCCTGGCCTATCTTTTACAAATGTAATTTGATTTTTATACGAAGTTTCTTTGGGAGAAATTTCATCTAACAAAGCACAAATTGTATTTGCAATATATAAATTATCTCTTTCGTTTTTTCCTCCAATATTATAAGTTTCTCCTAGTTTCCCTGTTTTAAAAACCAGTTCAATTCCTATGCAATGATCTAACACATACAACCAATCTCTAATATTTTTACCATCACCATAAATAGGAATTTCTTCATTAGAAATAGCTTTTCTGATAATTGTCGGTATTAATTTTTCATCATGTTGTTTTGGTCCATAGTTGTTAGAGCAATTTGTGGTTACAACATTTAATCCATACGTATGAAAATAACTTCTTACCAAAAAATCAGACGATGCTTTTGAAGCACTATAAGGGCTGTTTGGAGCATAAGAAGTTTCTTCTGTAAACAAACCTGTTTTGCCTAAAGTTCCATAAACCTCATCTGTAGAAACATGTAAAAATCTTGAGTTTTCAAATCCTGCTTTATAAACATTTGGAGATTCCATCCAAAAATTTTTAGCGACATCTAACAAGTTAAACGTACCAAAAATGTTGGTTTTTATAAAAGCATCTGGGTTCTTAATAGAATTATCTACATGAGATTCTGCTGCAAAATGTAAAACACTTTTAAAATTATATTTTTTAAAAAGCGATTGTATTAAATTTCTATCGCAAATATCCCCTTTAACAAAAATATAATTTTCATTATTTTCTACTTCTTGCAAATTTTTTAAATTTCCAGCATATGTCAATAAATCTAAATTTACTACCTTAATTTCCTTGTTTTTTTCTAAGAAAAACGGAATAAAATTAGACCCAATAAAACCTGCGCCACCAGTTATGAGAACTGTTTGCATGCTTTATTTTTTATAGTTGTCTAAAAATTTATTTAACTGCAATAGTAGTAAAACAATAATGGTAAAACCAGCTCCTAAAAGTGCTAGAATAAAAGCATAATTTTTAGTAATTCCTTTTATTTCATAACCAACAGGCTGAAAATTAGAGATTACGTTAATTACTTCATATTGATTAGATTTTTCTGAGGCAATACTCCTTAAATCTGCATTTATTTGTCGGTTTTTTTCAAACAAATCTAATTCTTTTGAGCTTTGTTTGTCTGAACCAAAATCGATATTTGTTCCTGTCGATTGCTTTTTGGCTTCTTGTATCATTACTTCAATATATACTTTTCTTAAAGAGTCTATTTGAGATAAATTTTCACGATATAAAGAATCTGTTCTGTTTAAGTTTTCATTTGTTAAAACCTTTAGTCTATTAAAATATTTATTATCCACAACAGATGAAATAATAACATCATCTAACTTGTCGAAAATATTATTTTTCTCAGCAATAACTGTTATTCTATGAACTTTATAATCATATTTAGTAAAAGCTGCTTTATAATCTTCAAACTTATAACTCTTTATGGTTAGAGTATCTACTGAAAGCACTAAACTATTATACCCATTAATTAAATCACTATCAACTCTTAAGGGTTCTATTTCAAACTTTGTTAAAGAGGTAGCCTCTTCTTTATCTAAATTAAAAGTTCTTTGTAGGGTTGTAATATCTTTTTGCTTTACTAAATCATTATAATAATTCACGTTATTATACAATTGCCTAGCACTACTAAAATTAGGCTCTACTAACAAATTAGATCCATAAGTACTTGGCTTATCAATTTCTAGAAATAACCCTACTGCAAAACCAACTATCGCTACAATTACTATTTTTAAAATGTGTTGTTTAAAAAAGAGCAGAACACTAATAAAAAAATCAAAAATTCCCTTAAAAATACTTCCAATAAATTTAAAAAAGTTAGAAAAACCTTTTCCTATAATTACAAATAACGACCCTAAATCTACTTCCTCTTCGTTATTTTTTTTTTGTTGGTTTGTTGACATTGTTTGTTTGGTTATAAATCAGTTTTTAAAAAAAACTGTTAAAAAATTTGTTCTAATATTTTTTGTGTTATAGCATAAGTTGGTGTTACACCTGTCATCCCTAAACCTCCAGATGCCAATGTTGCTCCAGTTTCTAAAGGGTTATCAGAAGCATAATATGCATATCTTACTTTTACATCTTCAGAAATATTTCCTCTAATTTTTGAGGCAGATTGTATGGCTTTTTGGTAATGTGCGCCCTCCATTTCTAACCCAATTACATTCCAAGTAGAATCATGAAAAAATTTCAACAAATCTTTATTTTGTAAAGATGTTCCTAAAACCGAAATCATAGAACCATCAAAAGATTTTACGCCAAAACCTTCTAAGTCTTCTTTCTTTAATTCGTTTTTAAATGGATAATTATCTGCTGTTCCTTCAAAAATATGTGCAGTAGGAATCATGATATCTCCTTTTCCACCTTCTAAAATACCAGCTTTCCCCATAATAGAAACCGACTTCACATCTAAATGAACTTTTTCATTATCAGCTTCGTAAGGTTTTAGTAACTCATCCATAGTTTCAAAAGCTTGCTCACCAAATGCGTAATCCATTACTATAATTACTGCATTTTCTTTAATAGAGTTTACTTTTTGAAACGGAGAAACATCATAATTTATTTTATCAGTATCAATTATTTGTACATTAATATTGGTACCTGATGTATCTTTTACATAAATAAGTCCGTTTTCTGAAGCATAATCTTTTACTTTTTTCTGTAATTCTTTGCTATTTACATTGCTTAAAAGTCTGTACAACTCAAAACCTTTTGAATTTTCAGCTTCTTCAGGCAATGCACCTTTTGCGTAAATAGAATTCAAAACACTGTGCATATTGGCACTAATAATATGAATTGGTCTTTTTAAAAGATTGTATTCTTTTAAAATGTGTTTGATGTCATTTGCCCATATTTCACCATAAATGTGATGTCCAATTTCTTCGATTAAAAGCGAGCTAAAAGTTACGGTTCTTTTCTCATTAGTATACACTTCTTTAATGGCCAATTTACCCAACCAATAAATTAAATTGAAAAATTTATGTGGATTTTCTTCAGTTGCAAATACCTTATAAATGTGTGAAACTTCGTCAAAAGTTCTTCCAAGGATATTGCCCATGTGTACAATTAAAACTTCTCTTTCTTTATCGTTTATTTTCTTTTGATGTAAAACAATATCTTCTAAATGAAGCCATTCTCTTATAAAGTTTTCACCTTCGTTTAAAGAAACACGTTCTTGAATTTTATGAGATTCTATGAATAAAAAAGTTAAATGTGTTAAAATATCATAGATTTCAGATCTTCCTCTGGTAATCTCAATATTCATTTGATCCTTGTCTATTCTATAACAGTTTCTTCTTCTTTTTGGAGGAATAATCGGTTCAAAATGAGAGTTTTTATACCCTTCATCCGCAGTTAAATTTATAAACTGACATTGCTCAATGCCTTCAGGCAGTCTTTCAATAACATACACTAAACCATCTAATTCTATTTTTTCTTCTGCAATAGATCCATAAATTTCTGGACGTAAAAGCAATAAGGATTTGCGCAAAGTTTCACCAGAAACTCCCATAGGTTTGTAAAAACCTCTACTAAATAAATGACGCATAGAAATGTATAATTTTTCTATGGCGTTTGTAGATTCTTGCGCTCTTGTTCTATCTATATTTTTTGTGTGTAGCATTTCTTTTTTTGAGGTGCAAATATAAAATTATTTCGCTGATAATATTTGATTATAAGAAGGTTCATTTTTCATCAATTCTACAGCCTTAAAAATGGTTGCATCATTTTTTAAATGATGTTTAAAAACGCCTTCTTCATAATAATAATTCCTAAGAATTTGATCTTCTAACAACTCGTTAATAATATCTTTATTTTTAGAAATTTCTTCAATCTTGTTTTCAAATAATTTCTCTTTAATTTTTTCGTATTCTTTGCTAATACTATTATTTTCTGTTGATAAGTAGGCTTTTTTAAACAAACTTTCTTGCTGAGTTACAAAAGTAGTATCGTTCTCTAAAAACTTTGTAAAGGCTCTAAAATCTGAATCTTGAATCTGAAAATCTTCAGCAGCAGCTATTTCTTTATTTTTAGCAACGTAATCAATAGCAAAATTAAAAATAGCTTTAGAATTTACAAGATTTTCAGTAGCAGCTGTTTTTTTTGAAATTTCAATTTGCACATCTGGCATAACGCCTCCTCCATCAAACACAGTTCTTCCATTAGCCGTTTTAAATTCGTTAATTCCGTTATCAGAAAATTTAGGAACTTCGCCTGTTTTAGGATTTCTGTTGGTATAATCTAACTCTTGAATACATCTTCCACTTGGTGTATAATATTTAGAAATCGTCAATTTTAGTTGTGTTCCATAGGTTAATTCTTTTTGACGCTGAACTAAACCTTTTCCAAAGGAACGTTCGCCCATAATTACTGCTCTGTCATAATCTTGTAAAGAACCACTTACAATTTCAGATGCTGATGCAGAACTTCCATTGATTAAAACTACCATTGGCAACTCTAAATCTAAAGGTTCGTTAGAAGTTTTATAAGTATTGCTCCATTTTTTAATTTTGGCTTTTGTAGTGACTACCACTTTTCCTTTCGGAAGAAAAAAGTTAGCAATATTGATGGATTCCATTAAAGAACCTCCAGGATTTGATCTCAAGTCAAAAACTAACTTTTTCATACCTTTTTTTTTCAAGTCTTTAAAAGCTTTTTTTACTTCGGATGAAGCTTTGTTGTTAAAACGAGTTAAGGTTATGTAACCTGTTTCTTCATCAATCATATCATAAAAAGGAACCGGATTTATTTCTACTTTTTCCCTTTTTAGCTCCTTTTTTAAAACTTCTCCTTGACGTTTAATTTCTACAGATACTTTGGTGCCTGGAGTTCCTTTTAAGAACATAGAAAGTTGCTCTCTTTCCATATTTTTAAGTGATTGTCCGTTTGCAGAAATAATAACATCTCCTGCTTTTAAACCAACTTTATCAGCCGAAAATCCTTTATAAATTTCACTTATTTCAATACCTTCTTCTGTATAAAAAACAGAAACACCAATTCCTGCATATTCTCCCTCTCTTCTAATTCTAGCATCTTCTACATCTTGTTCGTTGTAAAAATTAGTATAAGGATCTAAATCTTTTAAGGTATTTTTTATAGCTAAATCCGTTAATTCAGCTGGGTTTATTTCATCAACATAATACATATTCAATTCCTTGAATAAAGAATTGTAAATTTCTATTTGTTTGGCAACTTCAAAGAATTTCGATTTAAATGAAAACGACAAAAAAATCGTCGCTACTAAAAGTACGCCAATTATTTTTTTTGATGCTATATATTTTTTCATATTTATTATTTTAACAAGGGGTTTTAACCCCTTGCTATTGATTTTTATTTTTCTTTGTTTCTTCTACAAATAACTTCAATAATTTCTCCATTTTTGCATGCAAATCTTCATAACTCCACTTATCTCTGCCAAGATACGAAATCATAAAAACATAAGGTTCGTTTAAATTATCATACACAATAGCTTTTTGCAAACGATACGTTTCACGCATTAACCTTTTTAATCGGTTTCTATCAGGTGCTTTTTTAAAGTTTCTTTTTGGCACAGAAACACCAATTTGTGCAGGAAAATCGGATGTATGCGTAGTTTTTAAATACATCATTCTTAAAGGAAACGCTTTTACAGAATTCCCTTCTTTATAAAGCTTTTCTATTAGCTTTCTACTTTTTAATCGTTCCTGTTTTCCGAGTGTAAATTTCATTGCTACAAACTTAAATGAAAACTACAACTTTTTGATGATTTAATGAACTGAACTTTAAAAAATGCTTATTTTTATTCCCTCAAATTAACAATCCTTTATTAGTAATTTATAATCAAAATTAAACAATTATTGATATTTTTGTTAAATAACAAACAGTATTACATCAGTTTTAAATACAAACCATATGAAACCAGATTTATTTCAAGCTCCAGATTACTATAATATTGATGATTTATTAACGGAAGAACACAAATTAATTCGTGATTCTGCAAGAGATTGGGTAAAACGTGATGTTTCTCCAATTATTGAAGAATATGCCCAAAAAGCTGAATTCCCAAAACAAATTATTAGTGGTTTGGCAGAAATTGGTGCTTTTGGTCCATACATTCCAGAAGAATATGGAGGTGCAGGATTGGATCAAATTTCTTATGGTTTGATTATGCAAGAAATAGAACGTGGAGATTCTGGAGTTCGCTCTACAGCTTCTGTACAATCTTCATTAGTGATGTATCCAATTTTTGCATACGGAACTGAAGCACAACGTAAAAAATATTTACCAAAATTAGCTTCTGGAGAATGGATGGGTTCTTTTGGATTGACAGAACCAAATCATGGTTCAAATCCTGGAGGAATGGAAACCAATTTTAAAGATAAAGGTGATCATTACTTATTGAATGGTGCAAAAATGTGGATTTCAAATGCGCCTTTTTGTAATGTTGCTGTAGTTTGGGCAAAAAACGAAGAAGGTAGAATTCATGGTTTATTAGTAGAACGTGGCATGGAAGGTTTTTCTACACCAGAAACGCATAATAAATGGTCCTTAAGAGCTTCGTCTACTGGAGAATTAATTTTTGACAATGTAAAAGTGCCAAAAGAGAATTTATTACCAAATAAATCTGGATTGGGAGCACCTTTAGGTTGTTTAGATTCTGCAAGATATGGCATTGCTTGGGGAGCTATTGGTGCTGCAATGGATTGTTATGACACTGCTTTACGTTATGCAAAAGAGCGTGAGCAATTTGGAAAACCAATTGGACAGTTTCAATTACAACAAAAGAAATTAGCTGAAATGATTACTGAAATCACCAAAGCTCAATTATTAGCTTGGAGATTGGGAACTTTAAAAAACGAAGGAAAAGCAACAACAGCTCAAATTTCGATGGCAAAACGTAACAATGTAGATATGGCTTTAAAAATTGCTAGAGATGCAAGACAAATGTTAGGTGGAATGGGAATTACAGGCGAATATTCAATTATGAGACATATGATGAATTTAGAAAGTGTTGTTACGTATGAAGGAACGCACGATATTCATTTGTTAATTACTGGCTTCGATATTACTGGATTGAATGCTTTTAAATAAATAGATTATTTAGTAAGTTTTTTAGTAGTTTTCAGACAAAATCAACATGAGAAAAATAATTTATTTTTTTAGCATTTTTGTCTTATTGATGAGTTTTGGTTGTGAAAATAACGACGACCAAATTTTAATTGTTGATGATATTCCTATTGTTGATCAGAAAAAGGAATATAAAATTCTTTCTTTGGGAGATAGTTATACGATTGGTGAAAGCGTTTGTGAAACGTGTAGATTTCCTGAACAACTAAAAGACAGTTTATCCATCACTTTTAAAAAAGACACTACTTTTAGTTTACAAGTTATTGCCAAAACTGGTTGGACAACCACGAACTTAATAAATACTATTGAACAGAAAAATATTACTGATGATTTTGATTTGGTGACCTTGTTAATTGGTGTGAACAATCAATTTCAAAACAAGAATTTTTCGATTTACGAACAAGAGTTTCCTGAATTGATAGCAACATCTATCAGAGCTGCGAATAATACAAAAGCGAATGTAATTGTAGTTTCTATTCCAGATTATGCGTTTACACCTTTTGGAAGAGGAAGTGCATCCATATCAACAGGAATTGATAAATACAATGAATTTGCAAAAAGTTATTGTGATCAGAATGGAATTACTTTTGTAAATATTACTGACATTACACGTCAAGGTTTAACAAATCCTAATTTAGTAGCTTCAGATGGTTTGCATCCATCAGAATTGGCCTATACAAAATTTGTTGAAAGAATTTTGCCATTAGCCATAGAAAAGTTAAAAGATTAAATTTTAATTTCTTGGAACATTACTAAAGCTTCCACTACCAAAGGCTTTTGAAGAATTCAAATTTTCATTTCTCCCTATAAAACTGAACGTTCCAGAAACAGTATTATTGGTGAAATTTATTTCTGAAAACTGGATATTTCCTCTGCTTGTAGTTGCATTTAAGGTGGTCCACATATCAGTTGTTGTTGCATTACTGATTAGGTAAGTTGCAACATTTTGCTCGCCTTCAAAGCTAAAACTTGCATCATTAAAATCATCAACCTGTAAAGTAATCGTTTCGTTTGTTACTGTTCTTGAAGCAGTAATTAGTAATTCTTGGTTGTTTACAGTAAAGTTTACATCTGTTGTTAAAAAAACTTCTCCATCAATAATTACCTCAAAGTTACCTTCTATATTTTGTTTTACAGGAATAAAAATACCATTTTCTTGACAAGAAGTAATTGTAGCAAAAATTGTAAAAATCAATAAAAAATAAGCGAAAGACTTCATAAATTAAATAAACAACAAAAATATATATTTATTGTCTTATTTATGGACGAAATATGAGAAATTAACGAGTACTGAAGAAATACCTTAAAGAATAGAAACGAATAAAGTTATGATGCTGATTTTAATAAAATATGTGGGCATCTTTTACAGTTAATCCCTTTCTTTTTATATTTATTACAACATTTACTTTTTGGAGTAATACAATTTGATGAGCAAACATTGCTACAAATAGAATTATTTGCTAATTTAATTGTAGGTTTTGCGATGGTTGAAGTATAAAAAACAATCATTCTAAAAAATTATACTGCAAATATAATCGTTTATTTAGAATAAATAAAAATAACTTACTTAAAGTTTTAATAAATTTAAAAGAGGTTATTTAAAATAAAATAACCTCTTTTATAACCTACATTTATTTTTTTACACCTAATTTTTGAAGAATTACTTCTAACAAACACCATTTCGTTAGCGCAGATTGTATTAAATTTAAACCAATAAATACACCCAACCACAGCCAATATATACTTACAAAATAGGTTAATACTACTGTCAATAAAACCATGACACCCACAATAATTCTAAAATATTTATTTAACATTTTGCTTTTTTTTAATTATATAAATTTTTCGATAGGAACAACAATCGCTTTTATTGGATTATTGGTTTCTAAATTTTCATTAAACTCTTTTAATAAACTGAACAAACTCTCTATATGTTCTTCATCTGTAAATGAAAAAAACATAGTTGATTCATTTCCATTTTTTTCACCAGAAAACCAGTTAGAAGCTTTTAACAATTGAGGTGTATTTTTATGTCCGTCAATTTCAGAGCTACTAAAATTCTCAATATTTGCTTTTTTGAAGAGTTTTAAAACATCTTTTTGAAATTCTTCTACTGCTGTTACGATTACTAATTTCATATGGTCAATTTTTATTTATAATTCTTTTTTTCAATCATATAATACACTAATGGCACAACTAATAAAGTTAATACTGTAGAAACAATAGTTCCACCCATTAAAGAAATCGCCAAACCTTGAAAAATTGGATCAAAAAGAATTACAAAAGCTCCAATAACAACAGTTCCAGCAGTTAATAAAATTGGTGTTGTCCTTACTGCTCCAGCTTCAATACAGGCTTGTTTTAACGGAATTCCTTCATCAGTTCTTAAGTTGATAAAATCAATCAATAAAACCGAATTTCTTACCATAATTCCAGCCAAAGCAATCATCCCAATAAAAGATGTTGCTGTAAAAAATGCACCCATTAACCAATGTCCTAAAATAATTCCTATTAAAGATAATGGTACTGCAACCATCATTACAATTGGTGCTTTAAAGTTTTGAAACCAACCTACAATTAGAATGTAAATCAAGATTAATGCGCCCAAAAATGCGATTCCTAAATCTCTAAACACTTCTAAAGTAATTTGCCATTCTCCATCCCATTTTACTGTATAATCGTCTTCAAAATCTGGCTGACCTAAATACATTTCGTTTAATTTATAGCCTTTTGGAAGTTGTATTTCATTTAATTTTTCTCCAATTCCCAGAATTGCGTATGCAGGACTTTCTAATTCTCCAGCCATATCTGCCATTACATAAACTACCCTTTTCTGATTTTTTCTGTAGATACTTTTAGCAGCAATGGTTTCTTTTATTTCTACCAAATCTGCAATCGGAATCATAGTCCCCATTTTAGATTTTACTTTTAATTGAGAAATATCTGAAATAGTAGATTTTTCCTTTTCATCTAAACTCAACACCAAACCAATTTGATTTACTGCATCTTCATCATACAAAGTGGTTATTGGGTTATTAGACAAAGCCATATTCATAGTGTAGGCAATCTGCTGTGGAGCAACTCCATACAACATGGCTTTTTCTTTATTGATTTCAAATTGATATTCTGTTTGATCAGCTTCCACCATAAAATCGACATCAACTACATCAGTAGTATTATTTAAGATATTCTGAACATCATTTGCAATTCTAATTTGCTCTTTATAATCAGGTCCATAAACTTCTGCAACTATGGTAGATAAAACTGGAGGTCCAGGAGGTACTTCTACCAACTTTACATTTGCATTGTATTTTTTGGCAATTTTCTGAATTTCTGGTCTCAATAATTTTGCAATGCCATGACTTTGAATTTTACGCTCTCCTTTATCAACCAAATTCACTTGAATATCAGCCATATTAGATCCTCCTCGTAAATCGTAATGACGCACCAATCCATTAAAAGTGATTGGTGCAGAAGTACCTACATAATTTTGATAATTAACCACTTCTGGTCTTGTAGATAAATACTGTGCAATTTCTTGTGTTACAACGCCTGTTCTTTCTAAAGTTGTGCCTTCTGGCATATCAATTACTACTTGGAACTCATTTTTGTTATCAAAAGGCAACATTTTTACAGCAACAGAATTGGTTACAAATAATCCCATAGTTGCAATTAAAACAATAAATGTTCCTCCTAAAAACAACCATCTTTTTGTTCCGTTTTCTAATAAAGGTCTTTCAAACTTATTATAAACTTTATAAATAAAAGTTTGTTCTAAAGGTTTTTCTGATTTTTCTTTAGCTCCTTTTTTGTCTTTTTCTCTTAAGAAAATATAACCTAAATAAGGTGTAATTGTCAAGGCTACAAATAATGATAAAATCATAGCAATTGATGCTCCAATTGGCATTGGTGCCATATAAGGCCCCATTAAACCAGATACAAAAGCCATTGGTAAAACAGAAGCAATAACCGTAAACGTTGCTAAAATAGTTGGATTCCCAACTTCATTAATGGCATATAATGCAGCTTGTTTAAAAGGCAAACGCTTCATTTTAAAATGCCTGTGCATGTTTTCGGCTATAATAATGGAATCATCAACTACAATTCCTGTTACAAATACCAATGCAAAAAGTGTGATTCTGTTTAGGGTATAATCTAACATATAATAACTCAACAACGTTAAAGCAAACGTAATTGGCACAGATAAAAACACGACTAATCCACCTCTCCAACCCATAGCTAACATTACTACTAATGTTACAGCAATGATAGAACCTATAAGGTGTAATAATAATTCTGACACTTTATGAGAAGCAGTTTCCCCATAATTTCTAGTAACTTCTACATGTACATCATCTGGAATTAAAGTTGTTCTTAAATGATCTACTTTGTCTATAATTACCTCTGCAATTTTCATGGCATCAGCTCCTTTTCTTTTCGCTACTGAAATAGTTACTGCAGGATATTCAGATTTGTATTCAGTAGATTTTTCACTCGCTTTTCCAAAACCTAAAGACACATAATTTTGAGGAATTTCTGGTCCATCAACAATATTAGCAATTTGTTTTAAATAAATAGGTTGATTCTGCTGTTCACCAACCACCAAGTTTTCAACATCAGTAACAGAAGCTAAAAACTTACCAGTGTTTACTAAAAACTCAGTATCATTTTTATCAAAACTACCAGAACTTAATTGTGTGTTATTGGCTTTTATCATTTCTGAAACCGACAAGAAATCCAGTCCACTTGCAGCCAATTTATCTTTGTCTAAAACCACTCTTAACTGACGATTTCTTCCTCCAATTTTATGTGTGATAGAAACATCATTTACCTTTTTAATTTCGCTTTCTAACTCTTGAGCCATTTGGCTTAATTGGTAATCGCTGTAATTTTCGCTCCACAAGGTTAAACCTAACATTGGCACATCATCAATAGCACGTGTTTTAACTAATGGAAATGTAACACCTTGTGGCATTTGATCCATGTGTTTGTTAATTTCGTTGTACAATTTTACAAACGAACGCTCAATATCTTCGCCCACATAAAATTGCACAATTACCATTGCTTTTTCGTTCATAGCAGTAGCATACACATACTCTACACCTTTAATATTCGAAATTAATTTCTCTAAAGGTTTTACTACCCTATTTTCAACTTCTGTAGGACTTGCACCAGGATAACCTACAAAAATATCTGCCATTGGCACATCAATTTGTGGTTCTTCTTCTCTAGGAATTAAAAACGAAGCATATACTCCAACAACCATAAACACGATCATCAGCAATACTGTCAATTTAGACCCTATAAAGACTTTTGCAATTTTTCCAGCTAAACCTTCTTTCATTTCTTTTAAGCCCCTTTTAATTTCCCCAAAGGGGAAAAACTGATTGGGAATTTTTACAGTTAATTTTTTATTTTTTTTAGTATGTTTCCATTCTGACTTCCTTCCCTTTGGGAAGGATTGAGGATGGGCTTATTTTACTTTAGCTCCATTATATAATTTCCCATCAGCAGAAATTATGTAAGATTCATCTGCATTTAAACCTGATAAAACCTCAACTTGATTTCCATAAATCCTTCCCAAACGCAACCAACGTAACAAAGCTGTATTACTTTCACTTACTGTATAAACACCAGTTAATTGTCCATTTTTTACAAGAGCTTCTTGTGGAATTAAAACCATAGAAGAAGAAGCTGATTTTCTTTCTATAGGAAACTGAATTGTAGAAAACATGCCCGATAAAATAGTTGCTTCTGTTTTTTCTAAATCAATTTTAACTAAATATTGTCCACCTGTATTTTTTGCAGATGTACTTACTTCGCTCACTTTACCTTTAATTGTTTTATCAATTGCTTTTACTAAAACATTTACTTCAGTACCTTTTTCAATTTCTGATATTTCTGTTTCTGGAATCATTGCAATTACTTCAAAATTGCTTGGGGTTTCTAAACTAATTAAAGGCATTCCTGGATTTGCCATATCTCCAGTTTCAATATTTTTATTGGTAATTATTCCGCTAAAAGGTGCAGTAATATTACTGTAAGAAAATTGTGCATTAATTTCGTTTTTCATCTGTTTTGCTGATTCTAAGCCAGCTTTTGCCATTTGGTAATTTGCTGTCATATCATCCATCTCTTTTTGAGAAATACTATTATTTGCCATTAAATTTTTAAAACGATTGTAGTTTTTTTCTGCATTTATAAAAGCAGTTTCTGCTTGCGTAATTCCTGCATTTACTTGCGCTTTTTTTGCTTGTAAATCTGCATTATTAATAGATACTAACAACTGACCTTTTTTAACATTATCGCCAACATTTACATGAACTTTATCAATAAAACCCATCATTCTTGTGCTTACATCTGCACTCTTAGTTGCTTGTATTTTTCCACTTACAGACAAAAATGGATTGTTGTTGTTTACTGCTACTTTGTTAACTTTTACAGTTATTGCAGGTGAATTATCTACTGCAACTTTTTTGTTTTCACTATTACAACTTACTATAAATAATGATGCTGTAAAAAATGCTATGATGTGTATGTATTCTTTCATTTGTTTTGATTTTTCCTATCCCTAACCCTTTCCAAAGGAAAGGGAACTGTTATGTTAAGGATTCGTGTTGTTTTCTATTTTAAAATGATTTTATTATTATTCTATGACTAACTCTATCCGAAGGAAAAAAGTAAGGACTAGATTTATCAGCAAACTTGCTAGTTTCCCCTTTGGGGGTTAGGGGGCTGTCAAAAATTCTAAATACTTTTGTGTAAAATTATATTCGAAAATTGTTTGATAATATTCTAATTGCTTTTGTGAAAATTGAGATTCAGCTACTAATAAATCTGATGCTTTTTCTAAACCTTCTTTAAATCTATTCTTTGTAATTCTTAAAGATTCTTCAGATTGTTTTACTGCTAAATTTGTTAATGCTAACCTGTTTTTAGCATCTAACAATTGGCGTTTTGCTTTGTTTAATTCTAAATTACTTTTAGATAGATATTGATTATATTCTAACTTCGATTTTTCGAATTCAGCTTTACTTTTTTGTGCTTTTCCAAAACGTTTAGATCCTTGAAAAATATCCCAGCTTAATTGTGCACCAATTACATAACCACTGGCATCTCCTTGAAAAATGTTATTATCATACATTTCGTAACTTCCAAAGGCATTTAATCTTGGTAAAAAAGCCATTTTATCTGCTTTATTCATAGCTTCAAACCCTTTTAAGGCAAGTTCCATAGCTTTAATATCAGATCTGTTTTCAGAGATGTTTTTATTATCAATACTAACATTAATTAGCTTTAAGTTTTCTGATGGTATATAAATAACATCAGTCTTATCATTCATTAAAAAAGACAAATAATTTGAAGCATTTTGCACATTACTTTTTGCGTTTTGTAATTGATTTTTAACTTCTGTAATTCGAATTTCTACGTTTAAAACATCTGCTCTTTGCAGCAACCCTTCTTTAAAACTATTTTCTGCTAATTCTTTATTAACTTCAGAGGCTTTTAAAGCTTTTTCTAAAACTTCTACAGCTTTATAGGCTAATTGCAGTTGCATATATGCTTTTTCAACTTCAAACACTAAATAATCTTGTGTTCGAGCTGTTTTTAAAGACATAGCTTCCATTTTATTTTTTGCTGCTTTTCGTTGATAAAAGCCATCTAAATTTATTAAAGGCTGTTCTACTTTTATAATTGTTGCAAAATTTTGAGTAGTTGTAGGGTCATTTAACAAAGCTGGATTAAAATCGTTTTGCGTTAAAATTCCTTGATTTAACTTAGACCCAAAAGCCATTAAAGGGTTTGTGGTAGAAATACCTGTATGACTTGCAGTAATGTTTGGTAGAAAAACAGCATTGGTTTGATTATAATCTGCTTTTGCTGCATTAAACGCTTCTTCAGAAATTTTAATTGCTGCATTATTCTCAGAAACTTTCGCTAAAACTGCTGCTTTTGAAATTGGAGTTATTTCTTGAGCTTGTATTTTAAAACTTATTAAATATAAAAAGAGGAGTAAAATATAGGATTTCTTCATTGATTATCTATTTATAGTACAAAAATAGAATGAAGAAATATTCCTATAAGTAACAAAGGTTACCAACTAAAAAAAGGCATTTATAATTTCTTATAAATGCCTTTTCATTTGAAAATATTTTTATATTACTTAAAATCTTTTACATTATCACTTAAGTCATAAACAGCAACACTATCAATTAATTTTGAAATAACACTACTACCAGCTGCACTTCTATAACCACCTGCACAATGCACCACAATTGGCTTTTTAGTTGGTATTTTTTCTACTGAATTTCTTAATTCATTTAAAGGAATTGAAATTGCATTTTCAAAAAACATACCTTCTGCAACCTCACTTTTATTTCTGATGTCAATAATTGTATATTCAGTTGGATTTTCTTTAAAACTATCGAGATCTAAAGATTCAAATGTTTTAAAATTATCTTCGCCTAAAGTAATAACTGATTTTATTTGTTTTTCATACCCAATTTTGGCAATTCTACTTAAAATTGTTTCTCTATCTGAAATACTATTAATTACTAAATGAAAATCTTCATTAGGTTCTACAATAGCACCTAACCAAGTTTCTAATTTATCGTCTTCAGTTTCTGCAATAATATTTACACTTCCTTCTATATGATTCTTCTTATAGTTTGCTGCACTTCTTACATCAATAATTAATTGATTATCGTTTTTAAAATCTGCAATTCCAAAATTTAAAGGAATATTGCTAAATGCAGTTTCAGAATTTGTTGCACCTTCTTTATTGATATCAACATTAAAACCAAAATAAGAAGGGATAAAAGGTTGATCTTCTAAAATAGTTTTTACAAATTCTTCTTCAGTTACATCTTGAAAAGCCCAATTTTCTTTTCGCTCTTTTCCTAATGTGCTTGATGCAGCATCACTCATATTTTTACCACATAAAGAACCTGCTCCATGAGCTGGATATACAATAGTTTCATCTGGTAAATGATTGAATTTATTTTTTATAGTTTGATACATACTTTTTGCCAAATCTTCTCTTTTGGCTTTCATATTACCTGCTTTTTCTCTTAAATCGGGTCTCCCAACATCGCCAATAAATAAAGTATCACCAGAAAACATTGCATAATTATTTGCATCATCTTTTGCAATAATGGTAATACTATCTGGAGAATGACCAGGAGAATTTATGGCAGAAAATGTACTATTTCCTATTTTTACAGTATCTCCATCATCAAAAGATTGATGTGGATAGTTAGCTTCTACCAATTTACTAGCATAAATTTTTGCGCCAGTTTCTTTATGAATTTGCAAATGACTGCTCACAAAATCTGCATGTGGATGCGTTTCGAAAACAGCAATTATGTTTGCATTATGCTTTTCTGCTAACTCATAATAAGGTTTTGGATCTCTTGACGGATCTACAATTGCCATTTCATGATTACTAATAATTGCGTAAGAATAATGCGCTAATGGTTTGTCTTGAAATTGTATAATGTCCATAATTTTTATTTTTTTATTAAACTAATAAATAATTCCATTCCTTGTCTGTTAGGATAAGAATTATAACATTCTGTAAAAATATTTAGAGTAAAATAAGATTCAAAATAATCCAAATATTCTTCTTTATTGCCACCAAAAGGTGGATGATCTTCGTTGAGTTTTGCATCAAAAAGTAATCCAACTAGTTTTCCTTTTTCTTTTAAAATTGATTGCATTTTTTCTGCATATTTTGGTCTTAATTCTGGGTTTATGGCACAGAAAAAAGTTTGTTCAATTACTAAATCAAAGTTTTTTTCTACATCGAAAAAGTTAGCAAGGATTAATTGTGATGTCGGAAAATCTGGAACTCTTTTTTTAATATTATCTAAAGCAATTTGAGATACGTCTACCACAAAAACATTTTTAAAACCTTGGTTATAAAGATATTCTGCTTCGTGAGAATTACCTCCACCAGGAATTAAAATTTTCAATTCCTTGTTTTCTATTTGATCAAAATAGGTTTTTAGTGGTGGAGAAACTTCGCCTAAATCCCAACCAATTTTGTTGTTTTTATATTTATTATTCCAAAAATTTGCTGATAAATCCATATATTAATATTTTCTTCATAAAAACACCTGCTTTTTATAAAAACAGGTGCTTTCCCCAACTAACTATAAAAACTAACTAAAACTTTTAATAATTTTTATCAAATCGTTTTTTTGAAGTGCCCCAGATTGTTTCCAAACTTCTTTGCCTTGTTTATACAATACAAATGTTGGTACACCTCTCACTTGGTACTTTGCAGCTAAAGCTTGGTTTTTATCAACATCAATTTTAATGATTGAAATTGCATCACCCAAAACATCTTTTACTTCTTTTAAAATTGGACTCATGGTTTTACAAGGGCCACACCATTCTGCAAAAAAGTCTACTAAAACTGGTGTATCTTGATTTATTATTTCTGAAAATTTACTCATAATTTAAATTCATTTATTTTGAAAGCTTTCCAGTTGCACAACTTACAAATGATTTTGCTTTTGATGAAAAAGAATTAGCATCCTCTATTGATGGATATCCTAAGTTTTTCAACTTTTCTTTCACTTTAAAAGCATCTTCTTCATTTGAATACTCAAAGGAAACTTTACTTTGCTCTACATTTACTTGTAATTTACTTACATTTTTTATGGTTGCTAATTTTGTAGAAATTGTGTGTGCACAACCTCCGCATTTTAAATTTTGTACTAAAATTGAAGTTTTCATAATTTACCTATAGTTAAGAATTCCACCTTTCAAATCATAGATTTCTTTAAAACCTAATTTTGATAATTTTTTAGAAGCTCTTTTGCTTCTAGCTCCACTTCTACAATACAAATAAACTGGTTTGACTTTATCTAATTTATCAGCCTCTGTTGAAAATTCTCCCGAGAAAATATCAATATTTTTAGCTTTATTAATACAACCAGATTTATATTCGTTAGCAGTTCTTACATCTATTAATTGTACCTTTTTATTAGAAACAGCTTGTTTAAAAGTTGAAGCATCTAAAACTTTTATATTATTATTGGTTTCTGAATTTATACCAAAAAGGTATTTCAAAATTGTTATCATTAAAAAATAGTTTTATTATTTACGTACTCAAAGATAAATAATTAACGTATTTTTTTTGGTAACATAAGTTACACTAGCCTTAAAAGAAGTTAAAAATTATTCTAGAAAAATTATACTATTTACAATTCTAAAACTCTAATACTGTTTCTAAATAATTTTATTTTATGCTCATTTTCGAGCTTTTTTAAAAGTCTAGAAACAACAACTCTTGAGGTATGTAAATCTTCAGCAATATGTTTGTGTGTGGTGGCTAGCTCATCATTATTATTCACCATTGCTTTGTCTTTTAAGTATTTAAAAATGCGTTCGTCCATTTTTAAAAAAGCAATTGTATCTACAGCTTGCAAAAGCTCTTCCACTCTGTTATGATAACTTTGTAATATAAAAGATTGCCAAGTTTTATAAGTGCTTAGCCAATCTGTCATTTTTTCTTTTGGTAAAAGAATTAACTCAACATCTGTTTCTGCAACAGCTCTAATTTTACTTTTAGTTTGCCCCATGCAACAAGAAAGTGTCATGGCACAAGTATCTCCTTTTTCTAAATAATATAAAACTAATTCATCTCCATTTTCGTCTTCTCTTAAGATTTTTATGGCACCAGAAATTAGCAAAGGCATCGATTTTATAAAATCTCCTAATTCTATGATTGTAGTATCAGCAAAAAACTTTTTAGGAATACCAATTTGTGCAATTTCTTCAATTAAATCTTGCTCAAATAAATAGCCAAAATTAAGTTGTAAATCACTTTTCATTTCAAAATATAATTTAACTATAAATTTAATGAAATGATTTGAAAGCCCCTAAAAAAGTGTTGCTAAATATCTTGCTTCTCTTTTGCTTTTTTATCAGTATTCATCAACATAAAAACTGCTGCAACCAAACCGATTACAACTAACACAAAAAAACCAATTACAATGGTTCCATTTAGCCAAGAAACAAGTGGAATGTTTAAAAAATTCATAAAGCGTTTAATTTAGAGCGTAAAATTAAAGCTTATCAGATTCTTAAATTATGATAAAAGTCAGTTTCTTAAAATTTGATATTCATAATATCGCCACTTAATTGCAATAATTGAAGCTCAATTAATTTCGCGTCAAACTTGGCGTTGTTATAAGCTGTTTTAGAATTGATCAAGTTAATTTGTGCTTGTCTAAACTCTACAGAAGTTATTTGACCCAATTTAAAACGCTCTTGAGTTCTATCGAAATTATTTTGATTTGTAAGCACATTTTGCTCTTGTGCAGTTAAAATAAATAATTGATTATTGTAGTTTTCCCAAGTGTTTTTTAAATTATTTTCGATGTTTACTTTTTGTTGCTCTAATAATATTTGCTGATTATCTAAAGCTATTTTTGCATTGGCAACTCGTGTTTTTGTACTTCCACCATCAAAAATATTCCACGTTAAATTGATGCCTGCATTTAAACCATCAGAAGTAATTAATTTTGCCCCAAAAGGGTTAATTAAATTTTCGTTTTCTGTTCTGTTAAATCCATAAGAAGCATTAAAACCTAATGATGGTAAAAAGTTTGCTTTGTTTATTTTAATGTTAAATTCACTAATGGCAATATTGGTTTCTCCTTGTTTTAGAAGTGCATTATTGGCTAATGTTTTATCTTTTAAATCGCCATAATTCAACATGGTATTATAATCAACTTCTGTTTCTACCACATAATTAATATCTTCTTTAGCCCCTAAAATTACATTTAAACCACGTTTTGCAGTATTTAATTGTTGCTTGGCAGTAATTAAACTAATACTATCATTATTTACATCTACTTGAGCATTTAAATACTCTAATCTTGTAGATTGCCCATAATCATATTGATATTGTGCGCGTTTTAACCTTGTTTTAGAAATGGTTAAAGCTTCAGACAAGTTATTGGTATTTTCTGACAAACGTGCAATTTGAAAATACGTTGTAAATAACTGTAAATAGGTATTCTCGATAGTTTCTCTAGCTTGTACTTCTGTTAAATTATAGGTTTTTTGTAATTGTTGGTAATTGTATTTTCTGCCTAAACCATCAAAAATTGTATAGTTTACACCTAAGGATGCACTATATGTTTTTGTTACAACTCCATTTCCTGAAATCTCTGCGTCATTGCCTGTATCTCTATCAGTAAATATAAGACTTTGATTGTTTCTTCTATAATCTGCACCCGATGTTAAAGCCACAGTTGGTAAAGCACCTCTGTTATAAATACTTGTATTATTTTCGGCAACTTCTAAATTATTATAGGCAATTTTAATCCCGAAATTATTTTCTAAAGCTATGGCTAATGCTTCTTCTTTGGTTAAAATTTCTTGTGCAGAAACTTGTATCGAAAGTAAAAAACAACCGAATAAAATTAGTTTATTAATGTTCATTTTCATCGTATTTAGAATCTATAACTGCTCTTTCTACTTCTTCTTTAGTAATTTCGTTTCCAGTTTTTAACCACTTTATTTTTACTTTAATCCAGTTGGATGTTGACAGTAATAATGGCAACATTACCAGCGTTAAAACAGTGGCAATTGCAATTCCGTAAGCTATAGAAATTGCCATCGGAATTAAAAATTGTGCTTGTCTACTTTTTTCGAAGATTAATGGTGCTAAACCTGCTATTGTTGTTAAAGAAGTTAAGAAAATTGCTCTAAAACGAGATTGGCCAGCTGCTATTAAAGCATCATCATATTTCATACCTTCTTTTAAATAGGTATTAAATTTACCAATTAAAACCAAACCATCATTTACCATAATACCTACCAAAGCAATAATTCCTAAAAAGGATAAAATACCAATGGCAAAATCATGAATAAAATGTCCCCAAACCACACCAATCATACTAAAAGGAATCATAATAATTAGCAAAAGTGGTTGTGAATACGACCTAAAAGTAAACGCAATTACAATATAAATTAATCCTAAAATTATAAACGCAACTCCATTTACAGAATCTGTAGTTTTGTTTCGTTCTCTGTTTTGTCCATCGTAAATTGGGGTAACTGTAGAGTGTTTCGCCAAAATTTCTGGCATAACATTGTCTTTAATGTCTTCCAAAATTTCTGCAGCACTTCCTTTTAATTCTTTTAAATCTGCTGTAACTTGAATTTCTCTTTTTCCATCTAAGTGATTAATGGCAATATCTCCTCTTACAATCGTATAATTTGCAATTTCAGAAAACGGAATTCTTGTTCCATTGGGTGCAACAATTCGCATATCATCTAAATCTTTTATGGTAGATCTATCCTTTTTGTCATAACGAACCCAAACTTTTATTTCATCTTGCCCACGTTGAAAACGTTGTGCTTGAAAACCAAAAAATCCATAACGAACCTGCTCCATAATAGCTTGTAAATTCAAGCCTAACAAATACGCATTATCTTTTAATTGTATGCGCACTTCTTTAATTCCTGCAGGATCATTATCTGCAACATCTTTTAATAATGGATTGTTTTCTAACGCTAATTTTAGCTCTTCTTTTACGGCTTTTAGTTCACTAATATTATTCCCTAATAAAGAAATAGCAACAGGACTTCCTCCAAAATTTCCTCCAGAACCAAAAACTAAACTTTCTACACCATACACTTTCCCAACTTTATCACTTATAGAATTAGTGATTTCTGGTGATGAAAAATCTCTAGCTTCACCTGGTAAAAGGTTTACTGTTAAAGTTGCATTAGCACTACCTGGCCCTACTCTTTTAATAACATTTTCTACAACTTGAAGATTTCCTGATTGTTTAGCAGAATATTCCTCATTAACCAACCAAACTTTTTCTTCTATGGATGAAATAATAGAATCTGTAATTTTATCATTGGTTCCTTGTGGCATTTTTAAATTAATCTGAACTCGATCACTCGCTATTCTTGGAAAAAAAGCGGTTCTAACAATGCCACCTTCAATAGACATAAAACTGAAAAGTAAAATGGCAATAGGAACACTAAAAGAAAATACTTTGTTTTTTAAAGAAAATTTTAAAAATGGAACATAATACGTATCTCTAAATTTTGACAAACCTGCATCTGCAGCTTTGTTTATTTTTTTAAACAACGCATCTACTTTATTGGTTTTTTTAACCTCACCATTTTCCAGACGTTTTCTATCTAACGCTTTAGAATGTGCAATATGTGCAGGCAAAATAATTAAGGCTTCAATTAAAGATACACTTAACGTTAACAATACAATTGTAGAAACTTCACCAAAGAAACTTCCTATTCTACCATCCACAAAAAAGAAAGTAGAAAACGCAATAATTGTTGTTAAGATTGCTGATATAATGGGTGGAATTACTTCCATAGTTCCATCAATAGCAGCATTTATTTTAGATTTTCCTAAATCGTAATAATGATGATAAATATTCTCACCAATAACAATTCCATCATCCACCAAAATACCAATTACAATAATCATCCCAAAAAGTGATAATACATTGATAGTAACATCAAATTGAGCCGCGAAAATAAACATCCCAAAGAAAGCAATTGGCAAACCAAAAGCCACCCAAATTGCCAATCTTAAGTTTAAGAATAACGCTAAAAAGAAAAGTACTAAAAGAATACCAACAACCCCATTTTCTATTAATAATTTTGTTCTACCATTTAAGGTAATAGAGGCATCACTAGAAACATTTAATTGTACATTTTGTTGTTTTTGATTGTACTCATAAATGTAGTCTTTAATTTTATCTGCGGATGAAATTAAATCCTCATTATTTGTATTACTTACTGTAATATCGATGGCTAAATTACCGTTAAAAAAAAGTCTATCTGGGTTTTCTGACCAAACATCTTTTACTTCAGCAATATCTTTTAAACGGATAATTGTTCCATTTTGCTGAGTTCTAACAATAATATTTTGAAGTTCAACTCCATAATAAGAACGGTTGCTTGCTCTAATTAAATAATCTTCTTCAGCAGTTTTTATATTACCACCTGTAATTAAAATATTAGAGTTTCTTACAGCATTTGCAACTTCTGTAAACGATAAATTATAGGCACGTAAATCGTTTTCACGAACAGCAATTTCTATTTCTTCATCAGGAAAACCAGAGATTTCAACTTGAGAAATTCCGTCGATTCCACGAATATCATTTTCTACATTTCTAGCATATTGCTTTAAAGATTTTAAGGAAACATTTTCACCACTTAATGTAAAACTAATGGTTGGTCTTATACTTTCTACTTTAGCAATCACTGGAGGTTCCATACCACTAGGAAAAGAAGGCACCCTATCTACTGCGTTTTTTACATCTGATAAAACAACATCTATATTTTTACCTTTTTCAACTTCGATACTAACAGCCGCAGAATTTTCTTGAGAAACCGAGGTTACTCTTTCTACACCTACAATTCCTTTTAAGTTGTCTTCTATTTTTAGTACTACACCTTCTTCCATTTCTGCTGGTGAAGCTCCTGGATATGCTAAATTAATTCTAATTAATTGCGAATCTACCAAAGGGAAAAAGGAAGATTTCATGCTTAAAGCACCCACAGTACCAAAAGCTAAAAATGCGATAATAACCACATTTACGGCAACAGGATATTTAATAAAATAACTAATAATTTTTCTCATTATATGCTGAATTTACTAAAACTGAAATTACTTCAGCTTTTAGTATTTGTTTATTCTAAACTTTTTTTATTCTCTAAATAATCTTTTGCAGAAAGTTTGTTTACCACTTTTTTTCCTGTTTTCTCTTCAATTTCTTTTCTTGTATTTCCTGCAATTGTGCCTCCTTGATTGGCAATAGTTTTATTTTCGTTAAATGTTTTCGGCTTTTTCTCTTTACTAATTTCTGTGGTTGTAGCCTCTGCAAGCATATTTAAAACCAACTCTAAATTAGACATATTGTCTCTTAAATTTTCTTTTTTTAAGCCTTTTAGATTTTTGTAATTCTTAACATCTAAACCACTCCAAGCTTTTGTAATTTCGTTGGTTAGAATTGCATATTCTTGTCCTTTTTCTACGCCTCTATGTTCCCATTCGTCTGTTAATTCTTTACGGACTTCTATACTTTTTAAACGTTGATTAATCCAATTTTTACTGTACCCTTTATTAAGATACGTTTCCATTAATCTATCAAAACCAAATTCTGGGTTTTCTATTTCGTCAATACGTTCTTTGGCTACTTTTGCAATCCATAATTTAAAAGGTTCTGCTTTTGGTGATGGTATAGATTGAATTAAACGAAATAACTGTTCTGTATTTGCAACGTCTGTAATACGCATTTTACCATCTTCAGCTTGCATTTTCAACTGTCCCAAATCTTGGGACAGTTCACTCCCTTCTTTCTTTAATTTTGATTTTAATGCACTCCAATACTTTCTAGGTCTTGGACTTTCGGTTAAAATAGCAACAACATCAATAATAGAAAAAAACCATTCTTCTTGGATTTCATCCCAATGAGTTCTAACTTTTTGTTCTTCAAATAATTTTATGGCTTGGTCTTTTTTCAAGGCTTTTATTTATAGAAATTATATCAATCTTCTTTGCCAATATTCACAATCATGCCATCAAAAGCACCTGGTAAAGGTTGTGCTAATATTTTATCATTGTTTTTCAGCCCTTTAATCACAACTTTTTCTGCACCAAAATAAACAGGATTTATTTCTGACAACGTTAAGATGCTATCATTTTTAACAGTGTACACAGCATTGTTATTGACCAACAATTTTCTGGAAATTTCAATAGCATCTTTTTCTGATTTTGCGATTAAACTCGCTTCTAAAAACATACCTTCCTTTAAATCTGTGTCTTTTACTTGAATATAAGCATTTATTGTTTGCGATATTTGGTCGATTCTACCATTTACTCTCACAACTTTGCCTTCGTAAGTTTTTGATTTGTTTAGGCTTTTAAGTTCAACTGCATTCCCAACTTTTAATAAATCTGCGAATTCCGAATTTACAGAAACTTCCAACTCATAAATATCGGTATCTATAAACTCGCCTAATTTTTGCCCAGATCTTACCAAAGTTCCAGAAGTTACCAAAGTTTCGATTAAAACCCCCGTAAATGGAGCTCTAATTAAATGTTTAGATAAACGAACTTCTAAATTTTTAACATTGTAATAAGCTGTTAAAATTCCGCGACCAGAAATAAAATATTTTTCTTTGTCTGATGTAAAACTTGGTAGTTCTGGAATCGATTTATCAATATCGAAACTTTTTAAATAGTCTTCCCATTTTTTAAATTCAGAAGCAAAATCTAAACGTAAATCTGGTAAAACAGCCGTAATTAAATTAAATAAATTACTTTTTTGTGATTTTAAACTTGCTCTAAATTCATCGCTATTAATACTCAACAAGATTTCGCCTTTATTATAAGAAGTTCCTGGTTTAAAAGGCTTATTAGAAGTATTTAAAACCCCTTGAACTTCAGAGAAAATATCAATTTTATTTTTGGCAACTAAATTACCATTAGCTGTTAAAACAATAGGAACTTCCGTGTTTTTGACAGTATTTACATAAATTGTATTGATACTTTTTTTGAAAGTTGGTTTTGGTTTTTGATTATTATCGATAAAATAATTTCCTAAAAAAACTGCACCAATAATTAATAAAACTCCTAGAATTGCTAGAATAATTTTTCTCATTTTTATTTAGTTGAAGTAAACTTGACCCAAAAAGATCATATTTAAAATATGTTTGCAAAGATACTTTTTAACTTACTTTAGTGAGATGAACTTATTTTTTTTTTGTTAAAGAAACGTTATAATTTTAATTTTTAAAATCTTAATTTTTAAAACGAGTTATTTTTAAGAACTTTGCAAGACTAATAAATAGTAAATCAATTCCTTGAATTTCTGTAAAAAAAGCGAAAACGCACTTTTTTTTTCTTCTATTAATGAAATTCCAAATACTATTTGGGATGATCTTGATTGTGCAGAAAACAACTATTTTAGCAAAAAATTTTTAGCTTCTGTTGAAAAAAATCACTCACAGATTAACTTTATCTATATTGTTTTAGTGGATGACAAAAAACAACCTAAAGCGTTTGCATCTATACAAATTGTTGATTTTTATTTAAATTCTGTTGATAATAAATTTGAAAATTTTACAAGCAAATTAAAAACGGTTGCTCGTAAACTGCATATTTTCCCCGATAAAAAACCTTTAAAATTATTAATTTGTGGCAACACCTTTGTTAGTGGTGAACATGGTATTTTTATCAAACAAAATAATGATAAAAAAATAGTGATTAAAGAATTAGCAAAAGCAATTTTACATTTTGTTACTGCTGATAAAAATCTAAAAATTGATGCATTCCTTCTCAAAGATTTTATAAATGAATCGCTTTTTATTGCTGACGAATTAAAAGATTACAATTACAATCCTTTTTCTGTAGAACCTAATATGGTTTTGTATATAGCTAAAAATTGGCGAAATTTTGATGATTATTTAGCAGCTATGAAAACAAAATTTAGAGTGAAGGCAAAAAAGGCTATTCAATTAAGTGCAACACTGCAAATTGAAAATGTAACTTTAGAAAATATCGACATTCAATTGCCAAAAATGACTGAATTGTACAAAAAAGTAGCTACAAACGCGGCTTTTAATTTGGGTGATTTCAACTTAGCTACCTACAAAGATTTTAAAGAAAAACTAGGCGAAAATTATATTCTAAAAACCTATTGGTTACAAGATAAAATGGTTGGTTTTATGTCTGGCATTATCAACCAAAATTCTTTGGACGCACATTTTGTAGGAATTGACTATCAACTAAATAGAGAGTTTGCTATCTATCAAAAAATGCTTTATGACTATATAGAAATCGCCATCGATAAAAACTTAAAAACAATTAATTTTGGGAGAACTGCAAGCGAAATTAAGAGTTCTGTTGGTGCAGAACCACAAGATTTAACCATGTATCTTCGTCATAAAAAAAGCATCACAAACAAAATTTTAAAACTATTTTTGCAACGTGTACAGCCTACACCTTTTCATCAACATTTTCCCTTTAAAACTTTAAACCCTCATGAAAAACAGTAAAGAACTTATAGAACTTTTAGATTTAACGAACTTAGAAAAAAATAAATTTTCTGGCGAAAGCGTAACTATTGGAAGTAAAATAGTTTTTGGCGGACAAGTTTTAGCGCAAGCTGTAAATGCTGCTTACAGAACAATTCCTGAAGATAGATTTTTACACTCACTACATTCTTATTTTTTAGAAGCTGGAGATTTAACAGTACCTATTGAGTATGATGTTGCTGAAATGAGAAATGGTGGAAGTTTTTCTACAAGGAGAGTTACTGCAAGCCAAAAAGGAAGAACTATTTTTATTTTGGCGGCTTCTTTTCATAAAAAAGAAGATGGTTTTGAGCATCAAACAGACATAAAACCTGAGATTAAACAACCTGAAGAATTGTTAAGTTGGGAAGAAATGGTTGTAAAGTTTGGTGACTTTTTACCAAAAAGAATTTCATCTTTTTTAAGTATTGAAAGACCCATCGATTTTAAACCTGTTCATGTTCCGAATTCTTTAGAACCGAAAAATTTACCTGCAAAAGAGGAAGTTTGGTTTAAATTAAAAGGTGATATTCCAACAATGGATTTGCCATTGAAACATCAAATTTTAACCTATATTTCTGATTATAATGTTTTAAATGCAGCTTTTAATCCGAATGCAAAAGATTATAATTTTGGCAATACTATGACAGCTAGTTTAGATCATTCTATGTGGTTTTTTAGAGATTTTGAATTTGATGACTGGATGCTTTTTTCAGCAGAGTCTCCAAATGCATTTGGTGCAAGGGGTTTGTGTAGGGGAAATATTTTTACAAGAGATGGTAAATTAGTGGCTTCTTTTGCACAAGAAGGGTTGATGAGACCTGTTAAAAAGTAGTTAGTGGTTAGTGGTTAGTGGTTAGTGGTTAGTGGTTAGTGGTTAGTGGTTAGTGGTTAGTGGTTAGTGGTTAGTGGTTAGTGGTTAAATATTTTAAAAATAAAATACAATGAGTTCATTTATATATGTTTTAACAACAAATGGAGTATTATTCCTAATAAGTGTTATTTTTTGGAAATTTCCGCCAAAAAAAATAAACAGACTTTATGGTTATAGAACTCCGAAAGCAATGCAAAATCAGCAAATTTGGGATTTTGCAAACACTACTTTTAATCAAACATTTTTAATGTATAGTGGCTTTTCCTTACTAGGAGGTTTGTTGTTAGCTAACTTTTCTGTGATAGAATTAACCTGGGAACCAATGGTTTTAGTAATGCTATCGCTTGTTGTAAGCATTATAAAAACGGAACGCGCTTTGAATGATAATTTTTCAGATGAAGGAAAAAGGAAAAAGTAGCCTATTTTTTCATAAACTTTTTGGTTATTGCTACATTATTAGCTCCTAAAATCTTTAAAAAATAAACTCCTTTAGACAGTTCTGAAATATCAATTGATTTTATATCGGTTGATTTTTTTAGTACTTCTCTTCCTTGAAAATCAATAATTGAAATTTCTGATAATACTATTGAAGCTGATTTCACATCAATATGAATAATATCTTTTGTAGGAGTTGGATATAATAAAATTGATTTTTCGAAACTATTTTCTGCAACACTTAATACTTTTTGAGTAAAATAAAGTTTGTGGTTTTCATCAATCCATATTGATATTCCTTTTTTATCTTCTGTAAATTCATAGAAAACTTTATCAGTAGTTTCAGTATAAGTAATTTGCCCTTTAATTGGAAAAAAATAATCTAAGTCTTCATCTCCACCACAATCAGATAGTGTTGTTGCTCCCCTTTGTATAACTTCTAAATAATTCTTAAAAATTTTATATGTAGCTTCAGTACCATTACAATAACCATTAATAATTGCCTCTAATTGATTTTCGTCAGCACTAAATTTAAATTCAACAAAAGGGATTTCTCTACTTGTATTTCCTGATGGATCATTAGGATTTTTTACATCTAATTCTTCAACTTGTCCATTTTTTACAAAGTGATTTAGTTCAAAAGTTTTGCCTTAAAATAGAATGGATATTTCTTGACAGTGTGTAGATACTGTAAAAAAGAAAACTAAGATGTAGAAAAGATTTTTCATTTGAATTTTTATTTAAAAGTAAACATAAAAATCCAAAATAAAAATTAGTCTAATTTAGTATAGTCTAAAACAAAATATAAAATAGTAAAAGGTAAAACTATACCTAAATAAGAAATATCAAAATAACTTTTATACAAAGCATTATCGAAACCAAATTTAAAACAAACGATTGCAAAACTAACAAAAAGTAAAATTGACAGTAAAATAAGCAAATAATAGACCTTTTCTTTTATTTTTAATCTTTTTAAAGCTATTAAAAATGGCAGTAGGATAAAAAGTATTTGCACAAATTTTGGCGTAAACTTTGTTTGATGATTAAATGGATTGTGCTCAATTATAGTTTCTGTATTTGGCAAATTTATAAGTATAGGCAAACAAATTACTATCGAAAAAATAGTAAAACCAACTATAAATTTCAGTTTAGTTTTTAGGTTAGAATCTAAAAAACCTCTAAACAAAAATAATGTTAAAGGAATAACTACAATGCCTCTTGTTAATACAAAGAACGCACAGAAAAATGACAATAAAAGAGGTTTTTTAAAATAATTATTTTTGAATTTATCATCCCAAAAAAATAAAAATAGAATCAGTAAAATAATATTACTCATCAAATCGCTTTTTGCAATGATTTCCCATAAATAAGAAGGAGACATCAGCAACAAAAAAAGAACAATTACTTTTTTATGAATTGCTATTTTAGATTTGAAAAGAAAAAGGCTAATCAATAAAAATACAAAGGGTTGCAACAAACCAACATCGCCTAAAAAATAAAAAGGCAAGCCAATATAAAATAACGCTGGTAAATTAGAGGAAGTTTGCCCTAAATGATCTTTCATTCCATAAGGATATTCTCCGTTTAAAATGCTTGCTATAGTTACATCCATAGCAGACCACCTATCTGCATTTAAACTATTGCCATCAATATAAAAATTGATAAAAACAAACAGTAAAAAAACAACAAAACTTAGTCCTAAAACATAATAATTTGCCTTTTTTATCCTATTTATAATTGCACTAAACTTATTTAAATAAAATATTCCTAAAAAAACAATTACTAAATACATTAACAAAACAAGGTATTTAGAGACAAAATCTTGTCTGTCAAAATATTTTAATACAAAAAAAGTATTTATCAATAGATAAAATACTAGCGCAACTTTATTCGTGTTTTTTATTGATTTTAAGAAACTAATCATAAATTATTTAAAAATTAGCCATTAAAGAAACCGATAAATTTCTACCTGGAGAAGAAACTCCTGATGCAAATTCTATATAATGTTCGTCTAAAATATTATCTAATCTAGCTTGTAAAGAAAGGTTTTTATTTACGGTATAACTTCCATTTATGCCAAAAGTCATCCAACTTGGGGTTCCATAAAACTTATCTACATCATTTGGCGCAGTTACATCTACAATGGGTGTTAACTCATGATTATCTATACCTTCAGTAAAGTTAAAATCTTCGATATCTTTTTTACTGTTGAATCTAAAAACGGCTCCTAATTCTATTTTATCTTTTGCATAATTAACTTCAAATTGTCCAAATAAAGGCGGAATTGAAGACATTGGTTCTTCAGTATCATAGGTTCTTCCTTTTGTATAAGTAATGAAACCTGATGTATTTATTGTTTTATAAATTTTACCCAAATAATTTAAAGTGTAGCCAAAAATGTACGCATTTCCTTTATTTTGATTGTTTACAGCGTTTCCTAGTTCGCCATCAAATTCTACTTGTTTTATACTTCCATCAGCATTATATACAAAATCTCTTTGGATGTAATTGTCTAATAAAGTGTAATACATATTTGCTCCTAATCGAAATTTTCTATTATTAAAATATTTTAAAATTCCTATTTCTGCATTATAAGCAAATTCTGGATCTACCATAATATTTGGCACAGTTACATTGCCTGCTTTTTCACGAACTCGACCAATATCATCTATATTTGGTGAACGAAAACCCGAAGATAAAACACTATTTAATTGCCAATTTCTGGTTGGTTTATACACATACCCTAAAGTTGCAGTAACAGCAGAATTATTTCTACTTAACGTTAACGATTCGAAATCTAAAAAAGTTTCATCTACCCAAGTAGCATTTTTATTGGTGTTTGTAAATCGTAAACCTGTATTTAAAGTAGATTTTGCGTTTAAATCTTGTCTGTACCCAACATAAACTGCTGATGTTAAAAAATTACTTCCTCCATCTGGATAACGTGATTGCACCTTGAAATCGTTGAAAAAACCAACAATTTCATTATCAACAATATGTAACGTTTTACCAAAAGAATTTGAGCCAACATCATTATAGGCAACTTCAAAACCATAGGAAAGTATTCTAGTTTTATTTTCTGTTAAAGGCACAGAAAAATCACCATTTACACTAAAAACATTAACGGTTTCTTCTCTATAAGACCTATCTAAACTCCCAAATTTACGTTGAATTCTACTTTCTTGTATGTTTTGATACGCTGTTGTAATTGTACCACTTTCTAGCCAGTTTTTATTTGGATTGATGAGTAGTTGAGACGACAATAAAAATCTTTTTTGAGGGCCATAATACCATTCTGCAAATTTTAAGGAAGATGGATCTGTAAGATCTGTCAACTCATTTAAACGATCAAAACGTGGTATATCTGAAGATGTGGAATATTGTAAATTTATTTTTAAATCCGTATTTTTTGATAATGGAATGTAAAACTTTTGCAAAAAATCTGTTTGATTATATCCTGTATTTCTCAATAAATTAGGGTCTGAATTTAACGTAGGGTTTTCTGCATAATTACCATTTACATTCTCAGAATAATAAAATACTTTTCCCCAATCAGCAAAACCATGACGCCTATTTTCACCTGCTCTTAAATCACCAAAATCTGAATATGAAATACTTGTAAAAGACGCCCAATTACTAAAACTTACTTCTGCAGAAACATTGGTTGTAATTTCTTGATTTACGGTTGAAAATCTTGAAAATAATTCGCTTTGTACAATTGTTTCTTCCGATAATTTTGGTGTTTTTGTGTAATAATGAATTACACCACCCAAAGCATCACTTCCATAAATTACAGATGAGGGCCCGAAAATAACTTCTGTTTTATCTAATAAATTGGGTGATAATGTAATTGAGTTTTGTAAATGCCCTTTTCTGTAAATTGCATTGTTCATTCTAACACCATCAACTACCAATAAAACTCGGTTAGATTCCATTCCACGAATTACAGGACTTCCTCCTCCAAACTGAGATTTTTGCACTTTAATTCCTGGAATGGCAGCCAATAAATCTGCGGATGTTTGTGGTGATATTTTTTGAATTTCTTTCGTATTTAAAACAGCTATCTGTTCTGCAATTCTCTTTGATTTTTCATCACTTTTAAAAGCAGAAATTACAACTTCATCCAACTCTTCAGATTCTTTTGTAAGATAAATTGTAAAATCTTTATTATTTAACGAAGATTTTTTGATTTTATATACTGCATAAGATAAATGAGAAAAAAAGATGATTTCGTAGTTTTTTATAGAAGAAATATCTATAAAACCATTATTATCAGTAGTTAAACTCACAGTATTTGCTTCATTAAAAACAGTAACATTTTTAACTCCTTTACCTGTTTCTTCGTCTAAAACTTTAACTTTTTGCGCAAAAGAAATGGCACTTGTTACACAAATAAATACAAAAATTAAATTCTTCATCATCAACTAAAAATTGTTTCTAAAACTTGTAAAGATTTTGGTTTTCTAAAACTGTCCAAATGTAATTTAAAATACTCAATTATCATTTGCAAAACCAACTGCCTTTCGTCTTTACTATAAGACACATTTTCTATTGTATCAAAATTTATGCCTAACAGCTTTTTAAATTGATAAAAATCATTTTTAAAAAGCACATTTTTATCAGCAGTGTTATTAGAGAAATTGCCTTCTAAAAGATTAAAACCAATTTTATCTTTTTGAGATGTATCAGGATAAAACCCTAAAAATCCAGTTAAATTTAATAAAAAAAGTAAGTGGAAATTTGCAATTTTATCATGTACATCTAACCAAGTAAAAGCAGTTTCTAAATAGCTGTATAATGTTTTATTTTGTTCTTCTTCTTGTATAGAACTCGCTAATATTTCTGATAAAAAAAACACCACAGATTGTTTAACAATATCTGTATGAATTGTTTTATAAGGATTTACAACTTGTACTTCTTTAATAGCATTTAAAGTGCCTTTTGTATTGTGTTTTGCAATTATTTTTAGCTGGGTTAATGGCTGAAAATAAGCTGATTTTATTCCTGTTTTTTTTGGTTTTAAAACGCCTCTTAACAAATAACTTTTTACACCTTCTTCTTCTGTGTAACATTTTACAATTAGGCTTGTATCGCCAAATTTTAGCGAACTTAAAACAATTGCTTTCGTATTTACAATGCCCATTAATTTACGATTGCAATTTTTGTTGTAGCATTTTCAGAACCATCATCATTGGTTAATAAAACAATATATACACCAGAAGCTACACTTTTACCAGCTAAGTTTTTTTTGTCCCAAACTACTTTACCTCCTTGCAATTGTTGGCCTTCTACAACATTGGTTTCATATACCAAATTACCTGCAACATCTAAAATTTTTACATTGGTTCCTTTAGGTAAATTTGTTCCATTTCTGCCATCAATAGTTACAGTTTCATGATTTTTTAAGGCAGGATTTGGATACGCATACACATCTCCTAAAGTTTCTCCAAATGGCGAAACGTTACTATTATAAGCTACAATACCCTTGTCTGTGGCAAAATAAACTTTCCCATTTGTATTATCAACTTTGATTTTTAAAATTCTGTTTGATGGTAAAGGAGAATTAGATTTGCTGAAGTTTGCTAGCGTTGTTTGCCCTGAAGGATTTGTATATAAAACGCCTCCATTATCTGTGCCGAACCATTTATTATCTGCACCATCTACAAAAATAGTGTTAATTCTTTGGTCTCCTAACAAACGCTCTCCTACTCCATTTTCTTCGATAATTACAGGTTGTGCATTTAAAACTTCTGCATCAAAAACGGTTGATGCGTTTCTAAAAACAACCATACCATTTCTTGTACCTAACCATACTCTATTACTCCTATCAATAGCAACTGTTAACACATCTGTATCTGGTAAATTTCCAAGATTTGGAGTAGCAATCAAAGCTGCTTTTCTATTGCCATTTTCATTAAAAGCATACACACCATTTCTTCTTGTACCCATCCAAACAGTATTGTTGTTATCTATAGCAATTTCACTTAAACCTAATTGTGTTGGAATTGTTTTAAGAGCACTTAAATCGTATTGACTCCATTGTCCTGAAGGCGTTAATTTTTTTAATTCTCTTTCTCTATGGATGTTTGAAACCCATAAATTTCCTTGATTATCAAACACGGATCCACTAATTCGTAAAGTAACCCTATCTGGTTGCGTAGGTTCTAAATCTTCTAAACCACTGTTTAAATGATTGTAAAAAACTTTTATTTTATCATCTTCTACAACAAGTAAACCACCTGTAGAAACCGAATTAATTGATCTAGTATCTCCAAAAGAACTTATGTATACTCTATTTTCTGCATTCGGATCTATAACAACGTGATTCAAATCGATTACAGGAAAATCAGGATCAAATGACGTATTTAACCATTCCTCTCCATTATAATGACTAAAACCCATTCTTCTAAAAAGAGATCCATAAAATGAATTATAACCTCCATAAACCACCCAAAGATTATTATTTTTTACATCAATAGAAAAAACATCATTAGCACTTGGGCCTTCAGGATGAATTTCTTGGTAGTTGCTACTTTGATTACTAGTTGTACTTAAAATTCCAAACTCTTTTGTGCCTAAAAAAACAGTATTGTTTTCGTAAAAAGCACTGTTTACTGTATAATCGAAACCTGAAGTTGTCGTAAATTCAGCAATTTGATTTTGTGAATCATCTAAAACAATTACTTTTTTATTTAAAGAAATTACTAAATTAGAAAGCGATGAATTTACACTAACTATAGGTTCTAAAAAATTTCTTACTAAAGTTAAAACACCATTATTTAATTCAAATAAGTTATTGTTTTCAGACACATATATTTTATCATTAAATACAATAATATCGTTGAAATTACGACCATTAAACTGCTGTTGCCAATTATTAAAATCAATTAAAAGATTACTAGTAACATTTGCTTTAAAAATGCCATCTTCTGTAACTGCATAAATTATATCATTAAAAATTATGGTTTTGTTGATGTTTAAAGAAGTAGAAGCATTTCCTATAAAAAAAGTATCTCCAAACTCTAAATTTTCTATATTATACTCAACAATTGCAAATGGTGTAGATAAATATAAAATGTTACCAAAACCTGATATATGGTTAATTCTCTTTTGTCCTGATTGATTAAAATTCACAATATCTGATGAGATACTTATCGAATTATCCTCAGCTATAACTTCTACAAGACCATTTTCATAACCAATAACCACTCTTTTAAAAGTGTCGTTAAAAAAAATGGCTGACGTAGTTTCACCAGACAAGCCTTGTATTGATGAAAATTTATTACTTTCTAGCGTTGTTTCGTTATATGTAAAAACAGCATTATCTACCAAAGCATAAATAATATGATCAATTTTTACAAAATCTTTTACATTATTGTACGAGTAAAAATCTTCCCAAGAATCACTATAATCTGTTTGACTATAAGTGTTTATTGAAAATAATAAAACTAATATTAAGAAAAATTTACGCATCGTATTTCTAAATTTCTAATGACTATTTATATTAAAACAAAGTACGTTATAAATTATTGTTTTCATCTTTAAATTCATAATTTTAGTGGCTGAAAAGCAAATAATACACATTGCTTTTTAATGTAAATTATAGCCTACTAAATTAGTGAAATTTTAGGTTTTACGAAGTCTATTTTTTTAACATATAAAGATGAGAATAATAACTTTAGATGATTTTGTTGATACTTATTTTAAAATAATTCAAAGAGGAAGTAATTTTTTCTTCTCTAAATTTACATTAAATAAAGAAAAAAGAACAAAAAGCGCGTTCGATAATACATCGTTTATATCTTCTTATTTTTGGAATATCCCAAAAGTGCAAGAAAGATGGAATATCTTAATTACTGGAAACAAAAAAACGGATTATATTGAGTACCTAACAAACCATTTTTTAAAAGAAAAAAAAGAGTTGCGCTTATTATCCTTGGGTTCAGGAATTTGTAATAGAGAAATTGATTTAGCCAAGCATTCATCTATTTTTAAAGAGATTGTTTGTGTAGATATTGCTGATAATTTATTGCAAATTGCAGCAAAAAGCGCCAAAGAAAAAAACATCAACAACATAACATTTTTGGCTGAAAATATTGATGATTTTGATTTTAAAGAAAATGATTTTGATATCGTTTTTTTCAAATCTTCTTTGCATCATTTTGATAAAATAGATGACTTTTTATCAGGAAAAATAAAACAAACCTTAAAACCTAATGGTTTACTTATCATTAATGAATTTGTAGGCGCTACAAGACATCAATTTTCAAAAGTGCAAATTAAGGCTATTAATGAAGCTATTTTGAGCATTCCAAAAAAATTTAGAATTCGTTTTAAAAGTACATTTTTAAAAAACAAATATAGAGGTGTTGGAGTTCTTAGAATGATTATGGCAGACCCATCTGAATGTATAGATTCTGAAAGTATTATGCCTGCTATTCATAAACATTATAAAACCGTTTTAGAAAAACCTTATGGAGGCAATTTAATGCTGAGCGCTTTAAGAGATATTTCTCATCATTTTTACGAGTTAAATAAAGAAAAAGAAGACGTTTTAAATACCCTTTTTAAATTAGAAGATAACTATTTAAAAAAACATCAATCAGATTATGTTTTTGGGATTTATGAAAACAGAAAATAATTAAACTTTTTATGAGCTTAGAAATTGAAAGAAAGTTTTTGGTAAAAAATGATGATTTTAAAAAAGCATCTTATCAACAAAAAATAATAAAACAAGGCTACTTATGTAGCCATCAAAACAATACTGTAAGAGTTAGGATTGCAGATGAAACTGGTTTTTTAACCATTAAAGGTCCATCTAACGAATCTGGAACAACTCGTTTTGAATGGGAAAAAGAAATTGATAGTAATGAAGCTGAACAGCTACTTTTATTATGTGAACCCTCTATTATTGATAAAACCCGATATTTAGTAAAAAACGAGCATCTTGTTTTTGAGGTTGATGAATTTTATGGCGATAATTTAGGTTTGGTTGTGGCAGAAATTGAATTAAATACTGAAGATGAAGTTTTTGAAAAACCAGCTTGGTTAGGAAAAGAAGTTACAGGAATCGAAAAATATTACAATTCTAAAATAAGCAAAAACCCTTTTAAAAACTGGTAATTTATAAATTATAAATTGCAATAAAATGACTTAAACTACCCAACAACACAAAAATGTGAAAAATAAAGTGGTTGTAAGGTATTTTTTTGATGGAATATAAAATAGCTCCAACTGAATAGAAAACTCCTCCAGCAACTAAATAATAAAAAGCTTCTGCTGATAAACTTTCCATTAAAGGTTTTATAAAAAACATCACTTGCCAGCCCATTAATAAATACATGGCTGTTGATACTTTATCAAACCTGCCTGTAAAAAAAAGTTTTAAAATGATGCCAGTAAGTGCAAAAATCCACACAAACAAAAACATATACCAACCCAAATTAGAATTTAAACCAACCAAACAAAAAGGCGAGTAACTCCCAGCAATTAAAACATAAATAGCTGCGTGATCAAAAATGTTAAGCTTTCTTCTTTTCTTCGGATTTTTTGCTGCATGATAAAATGTAGATGCTGCATACAAAATAACCATGCTAATACCATAAATTATAAAACTTGTAGGTTTCCAAAAACCATTAAAATTAAATGATTTTAGAATCAAAAATGGCAAAGCTACAACACTTAAAACCAACCCTAATCCATGAGAAATTACATTTAATTTCTCTTCTTTACTACTATATAGGTGATTTAAACTCTCGCTCATTATTAGGTCTGTTTGTATCTTTCATGTATTTAAAATCTGCTACTAAATCATTATAAATAATGTCAAAAGTTTGCTGTTTTAATGTTTCTACATCGTTTAAATTTAATCCTTTTGTTTCCATAAATTTATGTTGATGAATTCTAAACACACCAGGACTTCCTTTAAAAAAATCCCAAGAAAATAATCGTTTACAATCGTAATAAACTTGAGGAACAATTGGCATATCAAACTCAATAGCCAAACTAAAAGCGCCATTTTTAAAAGGTGCTAAAATTACATTTTCTGTAGGCACTAATCCTTCAGGAAAAATTGCCATACTTGTTCCATTTTGCAGTTTTTCTTTGGCTAATTTGTATACTTTTTTTCTGCTTTCTTGGCTGTTTCTATCAACCATAATAACCACTCTTTTATAAATAAAACCAAAAATGGGTATTTTCACAAACTCTTTTTTACCAACAAAAACAATTGGGTTTTTACTCAATAAAATCAACACAAAAGGATCCATTAAAGATGCATGATTTGGGCAAAACATGTAACTTTTATTTCTATCCAATTCTTGGTCTTTAGTTACTTTTAAACGAAAACCCATTCCGTAAACCAAAATTTTAGACCAAAAACGTGCAACTTTCCAAAAAGCAGCATAATAGGTTTCTTTAGATGATAAGAATAAAAAAAGTGGTAGTAACAAAATAATGGTTACCACTATTAAAATATAGAACCACAAGCGCCAAACTAAAAGAAAAGGAATTTTTATATACTTCAAAAAAATAGCGTTAATTTTTAAAAATATTATTTTATTGAAACATCATTTTTCATGTAATCAATTTGTAAAAGTACTAATATTCTTTTGTTTATTGGTTTTCTGAATCAAAACCTTATTTTTGCCACTCATAAAATTTTATAATCTAATTTAACTATGTTTTTTATTAGATTAAAAGTATTCTTTAACAAAAATTGATTTTAAATATATAAATAAATGTCAAGAATTTTAACTGGCGTACAAAGTACAGGAACACCACATTTAGGTAATTTATTAGGTGCTATTTTACCTGCTATTGAAATGGCTAACAACCCAAAAAATGATGCTTTTTTGTTTATTGCAGATATGCATTCTTTAACGCAAATTAAAGACGGAAATCAATTAAGAGAAAACACTTACAGCACAGCAGCAACTTGGCTAGCTTGCGGTTTAGATATAAGCAAAACTATTTTTTATAGACAAAGTGATGTACCACAAACTACAGAATTAACTTGGTATTTAAGTTGCTTATTTCCTTATCAACGATTAACATTAGCTCACAGTTTTAAAGACAAATCTGATAAGTTAGAAGATGTAAATGCGGGTTTATTTAATTACCCAATATTAATGGCTGCAGATATTTTGTTGTACGATGCAGAAATTGTACCTGTGGGAAAAGATCAATTACAGCATTTAGAAATTACAAGAGATGTAGCTAATAAATTTAATAACACTTATGGCGAAACTTTAGTTGAACCACAAGCTAAAATACAAGAAAACGTAAAATTAGTTCCAGGAACTGATGGAGGAAAAATGAGCAAATCTAGAAATAATATTATCAATATTTTCTTGCCCGATAAAAAATTGAGAAAACAAATAATGAGTATTCAAACTGATAGTACTCCTTTAGAAGAACCTAAAAACCCAGACACAGATAACGTTTTTGCACTTTATAAGCTATTAGCTTCTGAAACTGAAACAGCAGCAATGAGAGCAAATTATAAAGGTGGAAATTACGGATATGGACATGCAAAACAGGCTTTATATGAATTAATTTTAGAGAAGTTTGCAACGAATAGAGAACGTTACAATCATTTTATGGAAAATAAACATGAAATTGATAATGCTTTAAAAATTGGCGCAGAAAAAGCGACTCTAGTTGCAAATGATGTTTTAAAAAGAGTTCGAGCAAAAATTGGTTATTAAAAATAGTTTCTTTTGATAAAAAATGCCGCTAAAAAGCGGCATTTTTTTTTTAATAGTTGTTGAAAGTTATACCCACTTGCAAATTACACCTCCCATAATTGCTAAAGTTACAATCCAATAACCAGCATTTATAGCCACATATTTAAATGATTTCTTTTCAAATACAGCTATAATTCCAATTACAGGTAAAATTAAAAAGACCCCAAATAACACTCCATGAAAAGCTCCATGACCAAAGGTTCTAAATCGATCACTATATGTTGCAACAAAGTTTTCGAAATAAGAATATGCTTCTCCTGTTTGTTCAGTAAAACCAGGTTCACCAGCTAAAGTAGAATAAACCCCCATTTGATGGATAACCATTGGCATTAAAGCAAACGCAATTAAAACACTCAATATATAACAAATAAGAAGTGTTTTTAACATATTAGTACCTTTTAAAGATTCTTCTGTAAAACCCATTTGATGCATCCATGCTTTTCCAAATAAAGGACCATACCACAAAGAGCCAATAAGCATTGGCACAAGTGCTGCTAAAAAAAAGATGTAAAAATTCATTTCCATGATAAAAAATTTTTTGGTTGAATACCAAATATAGCAAATTTGTTTTTAATTGATTCTTAATTATTTATGACAAAAATATAAGTCGTAAGTATCCATAAATTATAAATTTAGATTTCTAAAATAGTTAAAACAAAAAAAGAGAGCCGATTTGCATCAGCTCTCTTGGGATCAATAGTTCTAATTAATACCCCTAAAAATTATTTAAACTATTGATGTACTTTCCTATCTAAATAGAACTTTTGTGGTTCCATAATTAGTCTCTGGGCTTGTTACATTTAATAACATGACTCCAGTTTTTACTTTAAAGTTAAACTCTAACTCGTTTTTACCTGCGTTTAACGTCGCTTTTTGACTGTAGATAATTTTACCAGTAATATCTGATAAAGTTACTGTAGCTTCTGTAGCTGTTTCACTGAATAATAACAAGTTTACATTTCCTTGAGATGGGTTTGGATAAGCCATAAACTCATTGTTAAACTTCTCTATCTTGTTTACAATCTGTCCTTCTACTGCTGTTTTTGCAAAACGAACATCAGAGATCTTTAAATCTAACTCTGTCGTGTTTGCTTCTACTGGTAAAAAGGTGAACGTTAGGGTTGTTAAATCTTCTGCTGTTAATTTATCTTGCGTTGCACTTGATGCAAATATATCAAAAGGAACGTAATATGTTTGCTCTTCTTCAGAAAAATCTACCATAACTCTATACTGTGCTTTCCAATCTTGTACAGATGATTTGATTAAACCTAATTCCATCAATCCTGATCCTTTTGCTGTAAAAGCTACATAGTTATACTCAGAGTAATCTGCTGAAATAGTTCCAGGTAATAATGATTTATATACGGTTAAGTAATCATAATCACTTGTTGCTTGTACTTCAACATCTCTGTTAATAGCATATTCATCATCTTTATACTCTCTATCAAAATTATTCCATACAAAGTAGTTTTTAATTTCTGTATAACGCTTATCAAAATCTAAGCCCCAGTTTCCATCTGCATGATAAAAAGCATCTTCTACTTCATTTTCTACTTTTACCAATCCATCATATTCATAGCCATCTGCGATATCTAATCGTAAACTTTGTTGAATCTCTGTGCTTAAAGAATTATTTCTGTATTTGATATTGTTTGCTGTTTCAGAATACAATTCTACCATAGATACTTCTGCAGTTTGTCCTTCTTCTGTACTTCTTAACATTACTACTAATTCAGCTTTATCTCTATAGATTTTAGAAGCATATGTTTCTGGAACTTTCTGAATTTCTGTTTGATTCACAGGAATAAAAGAATTTAAATTCTCTAAAATATCCGCTACTAACTTTTGAGTATCTGCTGGCTTTGTAGACCATACTTGGAAGTTATAAACATCGTTAAACTTGGTATAGTCATTAACATACCAGTTTGTTTGAATCGTATAGTTTGTATCGTTATTGTTTTTGGCTGTTGCAAAAGAAATTGCGTATTCTACAACTCCATTTCTTTGCTTAATTCCTTGCATTAAGAAATTATAGCCATTTACCTGTACAGTCTGAATATTTAAAATTTCTGCTCCTCTTAAACGATCACAAGATGCTTTGGTATGGTTGTAAACCTTATCTGAAGTTTTAATACCTAAAACAACTCCTTTTGTTTCGCCATCTAAAGAGAAATCTACTGCTAATACCTCATCTGCTGTGGTGATATCTAAAATATCTGTTGGCGATGTTATATTGGCTACATTTCCTGGAACTAGTTCTGCTGGAAACATATCTAACATCGTTTGTCCTTTTCCTTGATAAGGTTGTACAGACTTCATTTTAGATTTGTTATACAAGTTGGCTGCTGATTTTACAAATTCTGTTGGTACTGAATTTTTCTTTCTACCTACATACAACTTCGTTAAAGCATCTCCTAAAGATTCTGACTCGATTCCTCCATCATTTCCTGTATTTACGCCTCCTGAAGAAATACCATAACCAAAATCTTGATCTAAATTATTCATACCAGTTGGTAAAGAAATTGTACTTGTATTTGGTGTACCAACGCCATCTGCATCAAATATTGGAATTAAATCCGCTATTGTTTTTCCTGATGGAATCCCTGAAGTTACAGTACTTAAATCCACTGTAATTGTATAAACTCCTACTGGTAAATCATCAAATAAATAATTTCCATTTGCATCTGTAGTCGTTGTTACATCATCTGCTGTGTTTCCTGGTGTTCCTGGATCTAAAGTTACTGTTGCTCCTCCTAATCCGTTTTCGCCTGCATCTTTAATTCCATCTCCATCTGTATCAAACCAAACTGTATCGCCAATAGAACCTAAACCAGACGAAGTTACAGTTAAAGTAGCTGCGCTAGTTATTGATATACAAGTATTACTAGTGTGAGTTAGAACTACATAATATTGATTTCCGTTTAAACCTGTAACATCTGAAATAGATAAGTTAGCAGTATTTGTATTAGAATAAATTCCATTATTGGTTAATAAAGTTCCACCATTATTTGGGTTTCCTAAATACCATTTATAAATAATACCTGCATTTGCGTTTCCAGGAGTTCCATAAACTGGATTCCCAGCATTATAGCTTGTAGCTTGTTCAGCAGAGCCAATTACGCTAAAAGTAGCAGATTGCCCCTCTGTAATTGTTTGGTTTGCTGGAGCAGTTATGATTGAAGTTTGATGTGCTTTATATTCATTTCCATTTGCACCATTATAACCACCAGAACCATTAGTTATCAAACCATTAGCATCAACAGCATTTCCATCTAAAATTCCATCATTATTAGCATCTACACCTCCAGATTCAACAACATCTAGACAACCATCACCATCAGAATCTAAGTCTTGGCTATTTGGAATTCCATCATTATCTGTATCTAGACAAGTGTTATTATATCCATAAATAGAACCAATGGCAAGCGTTTGTCCATTTTGAACTTGATCAATCTTTATTGAATTTGTAGCATTCCAAACAATTGGATTTACAGTTAATCCATTTGCTAAAACCATAAGTCTTAATGGACCATTTAAAGTTTTAGAACCATAAAACTGTACACTTCCATTAGGATTCACTATTAACCTTATTAATGGAGTAGCTGCATTAGCAGTTCCCATTGACCAAATTTGAGGAATCCCATTTGCACCATGTCTAGTACCATCAGCAAATCTAATAGTTTGTGGAATGGAGCTAAAAGCACTTGCCAACTCTATTTCATTTGAAAATAGAGGAGTTCCATTTACAGTAATACTAAAGCTATTGTCTAGTCTTCTAAAATCAATACCAAAACCGTTAGAAGCTGAGTTTAAAGATGCTGTATGTGTACTTTTGTTGATGTTAAAATTTGATACATCGTTTGTTTTAATAAAACATCCTTCATTTATATCTAAAATTCCATCATTATCATCATCTAAATCACATTCGTTGTTTATTCCATCTCCATCAGGATCATTTGCAGTTGGTGTCCCAACTATTGCACCTACTGTACATGGATCTGCAGTTGCTACTGGAGTTACAGTAAAAGTAACATCGTCAGTTGTAGCAGCACAGTCTCCATCAGCAGCAATAGTGTAACGAATTACAACACTAGTATCAGTGTTGATATCAGCTGGAGTATAAGTTGTTCCGTTGATTGTTCCTCCACCAGAAACGATTGACCAAGTTCCTCCATTTGGAGCACCAGTTAATGTTTTAGTTTCACCTTCAGTAATTGAAGCAGTTGAGGTTGTATTATCAGCAACTACATTACAAACTGGAGTTACAGTAAAAGTAACATCATCAGTTGTAGCAGCACAATCTCCATCTGCAGCAATTGTATATCTGATTACAACACTAGTATCAGTATTGATATCGGCTGGTGTATAAGTTGTTCCAGAAATAGAACCTCCACCAGAAACGATTGACCAAGTCCCTCCATTTGGAGCACCTGATAATGTTTTTGTTTCACCTTCAGTGATTGAAGCAGTAGACGTTGTATTATCAGCAACTACATCACAAACTGGAGTTACTGTAAAAGTAACATCATCTGTTGTTGCAGCACAATCTCCATCAGCAGCAATTGTGTAACGAATTACTACAGTTGTGTTTGTATTGATATCATCTGGAGTATATGTTGTTCCATTGATAGTTCCTCCACCAGAAACGATTGACCAAGTTCCTCCATTTGGAGCACCTGTTAACGTTTTAGTTTCACCTTCTGTAATAGAGGTAGTTGAAGTTGTATTGTCAGCAACTACATCACACACTGGAGTTACTGTAAAAGTAACATCATCACTTGTTGCAGCACAATCTCCATCTGCAGCAATTGTGTAACGAATTACAACAGTAGTATCAGTGTTGATATCAGCTGAAGAATATGTTGTTCCATTGATAGTTCCACCACCAGAAACGATTGACCAAGTTCCACCATTTGGAGCACCAGTTAATGTTTTAGTTTCACCTTCAGTAATTGAAGCATCTGAAGTTGTATTGTCTGCAACTACATCACAAACAGGAGTAACAGTAAAAGTAACATCATCACTTGTTGCAGCACAGTCTCCATCAGCAGCAATTGTATAACGAATTACAACACTAGTATCAGTATTGATATCGGCTGGTGTATAAGTTGTTCCAGAAATAGAACCTCCACCAGAAACGATTGACCAAATTCCTCCATTTGGAGCACCAGTTAATGTTTTTGTTTCATTTTCAGTAATTGAAGCAGTAGAAGTTGTATTGTCAGCAACTACATTACACACTGGAGTTACAGTAAATGTGACATCGTCAGTTGTTGCAGCACAATCTCCATCAGCAGCAATTGTGTAACGAATTACAACAGTTGTATTAGTATTGATATCAGATGGAGAATACGTTGTCCCGTTGATAGTTCCACCACCAGAAACGATTGAGAATGTTCCACCAGCAGGAGCACCACTTAATGTTTTTGTTTGTCCTTCAGTGATAGAAGCATTTGAAGTTGTATTATCAGCAACGACATCACAAACAGGCGCTACTGTAAAAGTAACATCGTCTGAAGTTTCAGCACAATCTCCATCAGCAGCGATTGTATAACGAATTACAACACTAGTATCAGTATTGATATCGGCTGGTGTATAAGTTGTTCCAGAAATAGAACCTCCACCAGAAACGATTGACCAAGTTCCTCCATTTGGAGCCCCAGTTAATGTTTTAGTTTCATTTTCAGTTATTGAAGCTGTTGATGTTGTATTATCAGCAACTACATCACAAACAGGAGTTACAGTAAATGTAACATCGTCAGTTGTTGCAGCACAATCTCCATCTGCAGCAATTGTATAACGAATTACAACTGTAGTATCAGTGTTGATATCAGCTGGAGTATATGTTGTTCCATTGATAGTTCCTCCACCAGAAACGATTGACCAAGTTCCTCCATTTGGAGCACCAGTTAAAGTTTTTGTTTGTCCTTCAGTAATTGAAGCTGTTGATGTTGTATTATCAGCAACTACATCACAAATAGGAGTTACAGTAAAAGTAACATCGTCAGTTGTAGCAGCACAATCTCCATCAGCAGCAATTGTGTAACGAATTACAACAGTTGTAGCAGTGTTGATGTTATCTGGAGTATATGTTGTTCCAGAAATAGAACCTCCACCAGAAAAGATTGACCAAGTTCCTCCATTTGGAGCACCAGTTAATGTTTTAGTTTCACCTTCGTTGATTGAAGCAGTTGAAGTTGTATTGTCTGCAACCACATCACAAACAGGCGTTACAGTAAACGTAATATCATCAGAAGTTGCAGCACAATCACCATCAGCAGCAATTGTGTAACGAATTACAACAGTTGTTCCAGTATTGATATCAGCTGGAGTATATGTTGTTCCATTGATAGTTCCACCTCCAGAAACGATTGACCAAGTTCCTCCATTTGGAGCTCCAGTTAATGTTTTAGTTTGTCCTTCAGTAATTGAAGCAGTTGAAGTTGTATTATCAGCAACTACATCACAAACAGGCGTTACAGTAAACGTAATATCATCAGAAGTTGCAGCACAATCTCCATCTGCAGCAATTGTATATCTAATTACGATTGTTGTATCAGTATTGATATTATCAGGAGTATAAGTTGTTCCATTGATAGTTCCTCCACCAGAAACGATTGACCAAGTTCCTCCAGCAGGAGTTGCACTTAATGTTTTAGTTTCATCTTCATTAATTGAAGCAGTAGAAGTTGTATTATCAGCAACCACATCACAAACAGGAGTTACAGTAAAGGTAACATCGTCTGAAGTTGCAGCACAATCTCCATCAGCAGCAATTGTATAACGAATTACAACAGTTGTGTTTGTGTTGATATCATCTGGAGTATATGTTGAACCAGAGATTGAACCACCACCAGAAACGATTGACCAAGTTCCTCCATTTGGAGCACCTGATAATGTCTTTGTTTCTCCTTCAGTAATTGAAGCAGTTGAAGTTGTATTGTCAGCAACTACATCACAAACTGGAGTTACAGTAAAAGTAACATCGTCTGTTGTTGCAGCACAATCACCATCAGCAGCAATTGTATATCTGATTACTACAGTTGTGTTTGTGTTGATATCATCTGGAGTATATGTTGTTCCATTGATAGTTCCTCCACCAGAAACGATTGACCAAGTTCCTCCAGCAGGAGTTGCACTTAATGTTTTAGTTTCATCTTCATTAATTGAAGCAGTAGATGTTGTATTATCAGCAACTACATCACAAACAGGCGTTACAGTAAACGTAATATCATCAGAAGTTGCAGCACAATCTCCATCTGCAGCAATTGTATATCTAATTACGATTGTTGTATCAGTATTGATATTATCAGGAGTATAAGTTGTTCCATTGATAGTTCCTCCACCAGAAACGATTGACCAAGTTCCTCCAGCAGGAGTTGCACTTAATGTTTTAGTTTCATCTTCATTAATTGAAGCAGTAGAAGTTGTATTATCAGCAACCACATCACAAACAGGAGTTACAGTAAAGGTAACATCGTCTGAAGTTGCAGCACAATCTCCATCAGCAGCAATTGTATATCTGATTACTACAGTTGTGTTTGTGTTGATATCATCTGGAGTATATGTTGTTCCATTGATAGTTCCTCCACCAGAAACGATTGACCAAGTTCCTCCAGCAGGAGTTGCACTTAATGTTTTAGTTTCATCTTCATTAATTGAAGCAGTAGATGTTGTATTATCAGCAACTACATCACAAATAGGAGTTACAGTAAAAGTAACATCGTCAGTTGTAGCAGCACAATCTCCATCAGCAGCAATTGTGTAACGAATTACAACAGTTGTAGCAGTGTTGATGTTATCTGGAGTATATGTTGTTCCAGAAATAGAACCTCCACCAGAAACGATTGACCAAGTTCCTCCAGCAGGAGTTGCACTTAATGTTTTAGTTTCATCTTCATTAATTGAAGCAGTAGAAGTTGTATTATCAGCAACCACATCACAAACAGGAGTTACAGTAAAGGTAACATCGTCTGAAGTTGCAGCACAATCTCCATCAGCAGCAATTGTATAACGAATTACAACAGTTGTGTTTGTGTTGATATCATCTGGAGTATATGTTGAACCAGAGATTGAACCACCACCAGAAACGATTGACCAAGTTCCTCCATTTGGAGCACCTGATAATGTCTTTGTTTCTCCTTCAGTAATTGAAGCAGTTGAAGTTGTATTGTCAGCAACTACATCACAAACTGGAGTTACAGTAAAAGTAACATCATCTGTTGTTGCAGCACAATCACCATCAGCAGCAATTGTATATCTGATTACTACAGTTGTGTTTGTGTTGATATCATCTGGAGTATATGTTGTTCCATTGATAGTTCCTCCACCAGAAACGATTGACCAAGTTCCTCCAGCAGGAGTTGCACTTAATGTTTTAGTTTCATCTTCATTAATTGAAGCAGTAGATGTTGTATTATCAGCAACTACATCACAAATAGGAGTTACAGTAAAAGTAACATCGTCAGTTGTAGCAGCACAATCTCCATCAGCAGCAATTGTGTAACGAATTACAACAGTTGTAGCAGTGTTGATGTTATCTGGAGTATATGTTGTTCCAGAAATAGAACCTCCACCAGAAACGATTGACCAAGTTCCTCCATTTGGAGCACCAGTTAATGTTTTAGTTTCACCTTCTGTTATTGAAGCTGTTGATGTTGTATTATTTGCTGTTAAACAAATAGGTGTAACTGTAAACGTTACATCATCTGAAATAGCACTACAATTTCCGTTTGCTGGAACAGTATATCTTATTTTTACAGAAGTATTTGTATTAATGTTTCCAGGTACATATTCATTTCCATTAATTGTTCCACCACCTGAAACTATAGAAAAAGTTCCACCTGCTGGAGTTGCACTTAATGTTTTTGTTTGATTTTCTGAAATTGAAGCTCCAGAAGTTGTATTGTTTACAACTATTTCAGCAGGTTCTGAAATAGTAATATCTGCACCTAAATCTCTTGGGAAATCTCCATTACCCCATCTAACCCAAACATCATATGTTCCTGGTTCTAAATTTGGATAAGTAACACTTCCTGACGCATCTGAAACACTATTTTGATAAGTGCTTCCACCATCTAAACTAAATTCTATAAATGTTCTTGAAGTAGCATCATCAAAATTAAATGTAATGCTACCATCGTCTAAACCATAACAAGTAACATCTGTTTTAGAAACTGTAACAGATTGTAACACTTTTACTGAAAAAGTAACATCGTCAGTTGTAGCTGCACAAGAACCGTAAGCAGCAATTGTATATCTAATAGTAACATTTGTATCTCCATTAATGTCTGCTGGAGTGTATGTATTTCCGTTTATGGTTCCACCTCCAGAAACGATTGACCAAGTTCCTCCAGCAGGTGAAGCTGTTAATGTTTTTGTTTCATTTTCTGTTATTGAAGCAGAAGATGTAGTATTGTCTGCAGTATCACAAGGAGGTGTTTGACAATTCATTACCTGTTGAAAATCAGATGTTGAAAATGAAGCAATTTGAGAATAATCATTACCAGCTTTTGCTAAAAACCTTTGGTCTTGTAAGTAGTTAAGCGTATATGTCATTTTAAATGAACCAGCTTCTCCATCACCTATATCTTCTATATCATCTAATTTAAAACCATCAAAAGGGTCATTATTCCCTAAAGATGTTTTTATTTTTCCATCAACATCTCCTGAAACTTTTTCCCAGTCTACATTAGAAAAAGAATTGTTATCTGCTTCAACAGAGAAGTGACTTAATTCTTTACATGAATTTGATCCAATATAAGTCACTAAAATTTCAACATCAAATTTATTGTTGTTTGATAAAACTGAAACTATTTCTGTACTCCAACAACCACCTTGATGATTTTTTGAAATTGAACAATTTGAACTTGCAGGAACACTAATCGTATAATCTGTAAAACAACCATCAATATTGGTAAATGCTCTTACTATATATGTTCCACCATTTTGTGGAGCGTTTGAAAGTATTGTAGATGGTAAAGAATTTGGAATTGCATTTGCTGTTGCAATGGTTGTTGGACCATTATAACTAGATGCGTTTAAAGAACTAATACCATAATATTGAGCGCCAGAAGCAGCTTCTAAAATAATTTCGCCATTATTATTTGAAGTTGCTGCATTTGTGCTAGTCGTAATTGATGGTGGAGTAGGACAACAGTTAGAAGAAGTATTCTCGTTTAACAATACTTCTGGTTGTCTACTATTATTTTCTGGAAGTAACCATATTGCATCAGCAGTTTGCAAAGTTCCATTACTAACCCATTGCTTTAAATTATTTACATTATAGCTGTTACCATTGGCACCAGTCCATGAATAATTATAGTTTGTTGTATTTAAATTATCTGTATAATGCCAAACTGCAACCGCTATTGCTTTATAAAAATTATCAGTAAGTGAAGAAGGTGCAGAGCTAGGTGCAAAGTTATTGTGCTTCATTACAGAAAGCACTTTTTGCACACTATTTATAATTTGAGAATTACTTAGGTTGCTGTTATTAAAAGTAATATCTGCTGATGGACTTAATGTTGTGTTAAATACATCATCTTCTTTTGGAGCTTCATCATTCAAGCTTAAACAAAAAGATGGTGACCCACTATTGTTGATTGTAGACCTAGAGATACCCCAAGTACTTTCTTCGGTTATAAGTAAAGAGCTTTCTGGAGAACAAACATTTGTTCTACTTGAAGTTGTGAAAGCGTTTAAACTCGAAAAATCTTCGTAGTTGGTTTTTGCGTTTGATTTGGCTGAAGTATTGCTGTTTTCTCGAATACTAATTTTACCAGTAGCAGTTGATGTGTTTTGTGAATAAACACCAGTTGTACTTAAAATAGTAATCAATAAAGCAGTACATAAGCTTTTAATATTCAGTGATTTTACTTGAGTAAAAAAACCAAATTTCTTCGTTTGGTTGTGTGTAATTTTTTTCATGGCGTGAAAAAGTTTATAATTAGGGTTACAACTTTTATTCTCTTGGGAACAAGACTTAGAGGTATTGGACTTAGGGAAGAAATTGTTGAGCAAAATATTTAGATATCCATACTGATTTTATTTAGGGTAAAATAAAACAATACAGAAATCTTAACTTAATACTATTATAGTATAGCTAGGTTAAAATTTAATTGAGATTTATAATAAATATAATTTGAATTTTTATTCACTGATGTTGTCAGTAAATTATTCGGCTTAGGGTATACTTTTTTCTTCATTGAAAAAGCTTTAATTAGGGTTATTAACTTTAATTTCAAGAACAAAATTAAAATATCTTGGTCTTAGGGATACATTTTTTCGATTAAGTACAGAAATCTTTCGACTAATGATAAACTTAACCTGCTTACAAAAAATTAATTAAGGGGAATAACCTAGTTAGGGAAAACTAAGGAAATAATAATTATTATAAGCCTACAAATTTAACATATTATAAATAATTATTAAAATATATTTAACAAAAAACAATTAAAAAAATGAATTTAATAGTTAATTAATTGTATTTCAGTCGTTTAAATTTTTAAAAATATTTATAAAACATTGAAAACCAGCTCGTAAAAACTTAAGAAACATATCTTTTTATGAAAAATTCAAGCAAAAAAAAGTCTATAAATCGCTTAAAATCAGTAGTAAATATTTTAGCCCTTTAAAATAATTTTACCTAAATAACGTCAAAAAGAAACTAACAATTTGCTGATAAAATTAAAGAATTCACACTCCTTTTTACATTCATTTAATTTGATAAACAACACAAAAAAAAACACAACTTAAAACAAAAACTATTAGGTATATTTTTGAACGTATTAACATTTTAGCATGAATACTTTTACACAATCAAATTACGTTTTAAATAAAAAAAATTAGTTTTTAAAATTTAAAACATAAAAAGCTAAAGAAACTCATTGTTCTATTATAGCATTTATAAAAGCTTTTAAAATATTACTAAGCTTTTAGCCTTTAAAGTTACTTTTGTCTAAAATAAACTGTAACAGGTACTCCAGAAAAATCGTAAATATCTCTTAATTTATTTTCTAAAAACCTTCTGTAAGGATCTCTTACATATTGTGGTAAGTTACAAAAAAAAGCAAATTGTGGAGTTGCTGTTGGCAACTGCATGCAATATTTAATTTTTACGAATTTCCCTTTAGTAGCTGGTGGTGGGTAACTCTTAATAACATCTAACATTACATCATTTAACTTACTTGTAGGTATTTTTTTCTTTCTCTTTTCAAAAACCTCTACAGCAGTTTCTATCGCTTTAAATAAACGTTGTTTTGTTAATGCAGAAATAAAAATAATTGGCACGTCTGTAAAAGGTTCAATTTGTTTTCTAACCATCGCTTCAAAATCTCTTAAAGTATTGGTTTCTTTCTCAATTAAATCCCACTTATTTATTAGGATAACAATCCCTTTTCTGTTTTTTTCTGCCAACCAAAAAATACTTTGATCTTGACCTTCAAATCCACGAGTGGCATCAACAACTAAAATAATTACATCTGAGTATTCTATAGAACGTACAGCTCTCATTACAGAATAGAACTCTAAATCTTCTTTTACTTTCGATTTTTTTCGGATACCAGCTGTATCAACTAAATTAAAGTCGAAACCAAATCTGTTGTATTTTGTATCGATAGAATCTCTTGTAGTTCCTGCAATATTGGTAACAATATTCCTGTCTTGCCCAATTAAAGAGTTTATAAAAGAGGATTTTCCTGCATTTGGTCGTCCAACAACTGCAAATCTTGGTAATTCTTCTTTTTCTGCATCAAAAGGTTCTGGATCTGGCATTTCTGCAACCAAAGCATCTAGTAAATCTCCTGTTCCACTTCCGTTAATAGAGGCAATTGTATAATATTCGCCCAAACCAAGATTATAAAATTCTATAGCATCTGGCTCACGCATGGCATTATCTACCTTATTAACAACTGTAAAAATTGGTTTTTTTACTTTACGTAAAAGTTTGGCAACTTCAGCATCCATTGGTGTTATACCATCTTCTACATTCACCACAAAAACAATTAAATCTGCCTCTTCAATGGCAAGATTTACTTGTTTTCTTATTTCACCTTCAAAAATATCATCAGAACCAATAATATAACCTCCAGTATCTATAACCGAAAATTCTTTTCCATTCCAATCAGATTTTCCATAATGCCTGTCTCTTGTAACTCCGCTAACAGAATCTACAATTGCTTCTCTTCTTTGAACCAGTCTATTAAAAAGTGTTGACTTTCCAACATTTGGTCTTCCTACAATGGCAACAATACTATTCATTTTGTGTTGATATTTTTTGCAAAGATACAATTTAGTCTACGAAAAATAATTGTAAATTTAAACTGTTATAAAACTGTTTTTTATGAGTGAAAAAGTAAACTTATTAATAGAAAAAAGAAATAGCGAAGTTTTTTTAAGACCACGATTTACCATTGAGTTAAAAGAAAACAAGCAAGAGATTTTAAATCGTTTTGCTGATGAGCTTAAAAAAGAAACTACAAAATTTAGAGGCAGCTTTGTTGATAATCATCTTTTTATTTCGGTTTCTAAGAAAGAGGAGCATTTTTGGTCACCTCAATTGCATTTAGAAATCATAGAAGCACCTGATGAAACATCAACTCTAAAAGGATTATTTGGTCCAAAACCACAAGTTTGGACACTTTTTATGTTTATACATTTTATTATAGGTTTTTCTTTTTTAGCTTTTTGTATCGTTTTATATACTAGAACGTCCTTAAATGAGTCTATCTTTTTTCCATTTACTATGATGGTTGTTTTACCTTTTATTTGGGTTATTCTTTATTTTTTAGGAAAAATAGGAAAAGAAACAGGCAAAAATCAAATGAAGAATTTGCACGATTTTATGATAAAAACAATCAATTATAAGGCTAATTTTTAGATATTTATACTTGAAAGCGATCACAAAACAAGGTTTTTTTAGGGTGTTTTTCCCCTTTTTTATGAAATCTCATCATTTTATGTCACACAATTAAAACTCCTAATTCAAAACGTAAATAACTGTAATATAGGTTTTTATATTTATTTTTATTTTCAACTTTAGATTTAATTTTATAAAAATCTTTTTTACAACCTATTTTTCTATTTATTTTTTAGTTATTTTTGAGTACCAAACTAATAGTATTTAAAATATTATTCTATCCCCCAAAAGATTTTTAAACTCTGAAAAAGAAGTATTTTAAGTATTTAAAAACTACTTATGAAACTACATCTACTCCCCATCTTTTTACTTTTCAATGCACATGCTATATTTTCCCAGGAAAATATAAATACTTCAGGAGGAAATGCCACAGGTTCAGGATCTTCAAGTTACACTATAGGTCAACTATTTGTAACCACTAATGTTGCAGGTAATGGTTCAATATCACAAGGAATTCAACAAAGCATCGAATTATTTACCTTAACAAATCCGAACACAAAAACTTTTGCATTAGAAGCTAAAACATTTCCAAACCCCACAAAAGATACTGTTATTTTATCTATTTCAAATACTGAAATTGAAAAACTTGATTATTCAATTTTCGATATTCATGGTAGATTGCTAAAAAAAGGGACAACACAAAAACCATTAACCACTATCAATATACAAACCTTTCCAGCAGGTATTTACTTGCTTAAAGTTCATCACCAAAAAAAACAATTGAAAGTATTTAAAATTATAAAAAACTAACTATGAAAAAAATATTACTAATTTTAGCACTTGCTTTTACTACGATTGGGTTTTCACAAACACCCGAAAAAATGAGTTACCAAGCTATTATAAGAGATGCAAATGAAAACTTAATAAGTAATAAAACGATTGGCTTACAAATAAGTATTTTAGAAAATACTGCTTCAGGAAAAACAGTCTATTTAGAAACGCACACACCAACAACGAATATTAATGGTTTAATTACCTTAGAAATAGGAACTGGATCTGTAGTATCTGGTGTTTTTTCTCAAATAGATTGGAGTTCTGGAAATTATTTTATAAAATCAGAAACAGATCCTTTAGGTGGAACAGATTATTCAATTTCTGGCACTAGCCAACTCTTAAGCGTTCCTTATGCATTACATGCAAAAACGGCAGAAAATTTTTCAGCATACAAAATAGGTGATGCTGCTCATGGAGGAATCGTTTTTTGGGTTGATAAAAGTGGGCAACATGGTTTGGTTCTTTCTGCTGATGAAGTATCTGATGCTACAAAATGGTTTGCAGGTACATTTGGTTCCACTCAAGCAAAAGGTAATGGAGTTGGTGCTGGTAAAACTAATTCAAGTATCATAATTTCATCGCATGTTTTTCTTGGTGATGATGGTGACCTTTATGCTGCGAGATTGTGCAATGAACTTGAAGTTGTGGCAAATAATGTAATATATGGAGATTGGTATTTGCCTAGTGTTTTTGAATTAAAATTAATGTCTCTAAATGTGGCTACTTTAAATGCTACAGCTACTACTTTAGGTGGAGATAATTTATCAAATAACTTTTATTGGAGTTCTACAGAAGCATCAAATAGTATGTCTAAAATTGTAAACCCAACTAACGGTCAAGAGTCTAGTGTTTTAAAAGGGAGCTTGAATAGAGTTAGAGCTATAAGAACATTTTAATTTTTAACAATTTACCAGATGGATAAAATTAAAACGATACTTATAGATACTGATGAATCTTTTTTAAAAAGACTAAACCGCTTACTTACAAATTTTAAAGAAGTAGAAGTTGTTGGCACTTTTGAAAACGCAAACGAAGGATTAGACTTTATATTAAAGAATGAACCTGATTTGGCTTTTGTGCAAATTGAAATGCCAAATCTTTCTGGTTTAGAAATTGCCGAAGAAATTAGCAAAAGAGAAACTAACGTAAAAATTATATTAGTTTCTGAACATTCTCATTATGCAGTTAAAGCTTTAAAAGTATCGGTTTTCGATTATCTTCTAAAACCAATTTCTATTGATGAATTAAAAGCTTCTCTACAACGTTTCAACACAAAATATAAAATAAACTTAAACAATAGAGAACTGCAAATTATTAGAGAAATGTCTAACGGATTAAGTAGCCAAAATATTGGCGAAAAATTATGCATTAGTAGGCATACAGTAGATACCTATAGACGAAGTATTTTAGAAAAAACAGCATGTCAAAATACTGCGCAATTAATTAAGTTCTCCTTAAAAAGCGGACTTATTTAAAAAATTATTTCGCTGATTTGTAGCATATAATCGATAATTTACTCATTAATGAGGTTGAATAGTATCAATTGTGATGGTAGCTAAAGTTAAAGTAAATAGTATGTTTGTAGACCAAAATAATTTTTAAATTTTTGTTTTTATAGTTGAAAACCATGCGTTAGATTCTGATAATTATATTAATATCAAAAATATTTTAGCTAAAATATTTTTTATTCAGTAAAAAATATTTTTCACTCCCCTTCAAAAAATTACACCCCTTCAAAAAAATTAAACAAACATTACTTCCCTAAAATAATGTAATAAACTGCAATTGCAGTAATAAATATATTATGATATTTTAAAAATTTTTAAAACACCTAAACTATGAAAAAACAATTATTTTTTATTGTCGCATTCATCTTTGCATTAAATATTTCTGCTCAAAATTGGGATGAAATTATAAAAAAAACGGCTTCTGATGGTGCTGCAAATGATCAATTTGGTTATTCTGTATCTATTAGCGGAGACAAAGCTATTGTAGGAGCGCCTGATGACGATGACAATGGTTCTAATTCAGGATCTGCCTATGTTTTTAGTTTTGTAAATAATAATTGGGTAGAAGAAGCAAAATTAACAGCATCTGATGGAGCTGCGGATGATTATTTTGGTTGGTCCGTTACAATTAGTGGCAACAGAGCCGTTATTGGAGCGCGACTGGCGGATGGTTATATAGGAGCTGCTTATGTTTTTAGTTTTGTAAATAATAGTTGGGTAGAAGAAGCAAAATTAACAGCTTCTGATGGTACAAGTGGTGATTATTTTGGAGCCTCCTCTGCTTTTAGTGGAGATAGAGTCATTGTTGGAGCTTATAATGCTAATACTTTTTTTGGAGCTGCTTATATTTTTAATTATGTAAATAATAGTTGGGTTCAAGAAGCAAAATTAACGGCATCAGATGGCGCTTCTAGCGATAATTTTGGTTATTCAGTAGCGATAAGTGGAGACAAAGCAATTGTAGGTTCTTTGGGTGATGATGATGATGGTACAGATTCAGGATCTGCTTATATTTACAATGTTGCAAGTGGCAGTTGGATAGAGGAGGCTAAAATAACGGCTACTGATGCTGCACAAAGTGATTTATTCGGATGGTCTGTTGCTATAAGTGGGGATAAAGCGATTGTAGGTGCAAATCGTAATGATGATGGTGGTCAAGATTCAGGATCTGCTTATGTATTTAGTTTTGTGAATAACAATTGGACACAAGAAGCAAAACTAATCGCTTCTGATGATGGTCCTGATAAACAATTTGGAAATTCCGTTGCTATTGAAGGGAACAAAGCCATTATAGGTGCTCATTATGATGATGTGAATGCTACCAATTCAGGGTCTGCGTATATTTTTAGTTTTTCTAATAATATTTGGCAAGAAGTAACAAAAATAACTCCTTCTGATGGTGCGCAATTCAGTTATTTTGGATTTGATGTTGACATAAGTGGAGATAAAGCTATTGTAGGCGCTCGTTTTGATGCTGGCATCGCTCCTTCTTCCGGATCTGTTTATTTCTTTGGTGAATTACCTCCTGACTCAACCCCACCAGTAATTTCTGGAGTAACTATGGAATCAAACAATATTACAAATACCTTAGCAAAAGTAGGAGACCAAATTACGTTAAGTTTTTCAGCAGATGAATCAATTAACCCACCAACAGTACAAATAGCAGGTATTACTTCTACAACAGTTACCAATACAAATGGTAATAACTGGACTGCAACTATAACAGTGGCTGGTAACTCCGCAGAAGGAGCAGCTACATTTTTAATTTCAAATATATCAGATACGGCTACTAACACAGCTTCAAATGTAGATGCAGTATCTTCAGGAAGTGCAGTAATTATAGATAATACAGCACCAGCAGGATATAGTGTTAGTATAGATCAATCTCCAATAAATGCAGCAAATAATCAAGCAGTAAGTTTCACTTTTGCAGGAGCAGAAGTTGGGTCCACTTACAATTATACTTTAAATAGTAACAATGGAGGTACACCAGTAATAGGAACAGGTACAATTGCTACAGCAACAGATCAGATTTCAGGTATTGACTTGAGTGGTCTTTCTGACGGAATAATAACCTTGAGTGTTACTTTAACAGATACAACAGGAAATACAGGAGGTGCAGTTACAGATACAGAAAGTATAGATGTAACAGTACCAGCAGGATATAGTGTAAGTATTGATCAATCTTCAATATACGCAGCAAATGATGAAGCAGTAAGCTTCACTTTTATAGGAGCGGAAATAGGGTCAACTTACAATTATACTTTAAATAGTAATAATGGAGGTACACCAGTAACAGGAACAGGTACAATTGCCACAGCTACAGATCAGATTTCAGGTATTGACTTGAGTGGTCTTTCTGATGGAATAATAACCTTGAGTATTACTTTAACAGATACAGCAGGAAATACAGGAGGTGCAGTAACAGATACAGAAAGTAAAGATGCAACAGTACCAACAGGATATAGTGTAAGTATTGATCAATCTCCAATAAATGTAGGAAATAATGAAGCAGTAAGTTTCACTTTTGCAGGAGCAGAAGTTGGGTTAACCTACAATTATACTCTAAACAGTAATAATGGAGGTGCATCAGTAACAGGAACAGGTACAATTGCTGCAGCTACAGATCAGATTTCAGGTATTGACTTGAGTGGTCTTTCTGACGGAATAATAACCTTGAGTGTTACTTTAACAGATACAGCAGGAAATACAGGAGGTGCAGTTACAGATACAGAAAGTAAAGATGCAACAGCACCAGTAATAACCTTGTTACTAGATAATCCACAAACGATAGAGGTGCATAGTCCATACTCGGAATTAAATGCTACTGCATCAGATAATATAGATGGAGATATTTCAGGCAACATTTCTATTGACATATCCAATGTAAATATGGCATTTGTTGGTTCTTATACAGTAACCTATAATGTTTCAGATGCAGCAGGCAATCCAGCAACACAAGTAGAAAGAACAGTAGATGTTGTAGATACAACCAAACCAGTAATTGCATTAGTAGGGGTTAACCCACAAAGGATAGAATATAATGAGGTTTATACAGAATTAGCCGCAACTGCTACAGATAATTACGATGATGATATAGCTTTAACAGCAACAATTTCAATAGATGCAAGTGCAGCAGTTGCAGGATCAAGTGATGGTAATACTTTTGGTACATTAGGTACTTATCCAGTATACTATAATGTAACCGATGCAAATAATAATATTGCAGATACAGCAACAAGAGATGTTATTGTAGAAGACACTACAAAACCATTACTTACCTTAATAGATGATAATCCTCAAATTATAGAAATCATAGGCGGAAATACAGCTGTTTATGTAGAGTTAGGTGCAACAGCAAGTGATGAATATGATGTTGATGTTGATGATACTGATATTGTAATAGATGCTTCAGCAGTGACTAATAATTTAGATACAGTAGGCTGTTATCCAGTAACATATACAGTAACAGATGCATCAGGTAACACTAGAATAAGAACAAGAATTGTTTTTGTACTAGAGCCAGGAAAACCTTGGGCAAAAAATGATTCACATACTGTAAATCAAGATAGTCAAAACAATATGCTTACTATTATAGGAAATGATAGTTATGGAACCGATGGTGCTAATCCAAATCACCCAATATCAATATCAGGAACTTATACAGATAATGGAGCAAAAATTGATTTGGTTGGTAATCAAGTACAGTATACGCCAAGAGCAGGTTTTACTGGAGTAGATACATTTGGCTATACCATTACAGATGATAATGGAGATGGTAGTGGAGATGGATCATCAGCGACAGTAACCGTAACTGTAACAGCAGCTACTGTAAATATATCAGCAGTAGCAGACACAGCAAATGCAGTTCAAGGTAGTAATGATGTCGTTGTTATCGACGTTTTAACAAATGATACCTATGGTTCTGCAAATCCGCATGCAACAGAAGCTTTAACGTTAAATTCACCAACAGCAACAAGTACAGAGGGAGCAACTTTATCAGTAGTCAATGGAAAAATCGGTTATGTAGCCTCAGCAACATTTGCAGGTCCAACAGATACTTTTGATTATACAATTAAAGATGTAAACAATGTAACATCAACAGCTACAGTAACAGTAACAATAGGTGCAGCAGATTCAGTAAATGGAGTTCCTTCTGCTAAAGCAGATTCATTCTCAGTAGTTCAAAATACCATAATGTCCTTAGCTGTCTTAGCAAACAATGGTTCAGGAATTGATACGTATGGTACAGATGGAGCACATCCAACTGGAGCATTAACTTTTATCAATGGTACAACTTCATCAAAGAGTGTGAAGCAAATAGAAAGTGGAAGTACTGTAAACAATATTGTTGTGAATGGAAATGTTATAGAATATACTCCAGTAACAGGCTTTACAGGATCAGATAGTTTTTATTACATGATTACTGATGGTAGTGGAGATACTTCAATTGCTCAAGTAATGATTACAGTAACAGAGGTAGCATCACCAACCGCAAATGATGATGCAGCAACTGTAGCTGCTGGAACAACAGCAGTAACAACGATTGATGTATTAGCAAATGATAGTTTTGGTTCAGATGGTCCAGGAGCTACTCCATTAGCAATTACGAATGTAAATGGAAGTACATCTACACTAAATATTGTTAATAATAAAGTAACTTATATTCCAGATGCTGCATTAGTAGATGGAGCCACAGAAACTATTCAATACACCATCACTGATGGAAGTGGAGATATAGCAACAGCAGAAATTACAATTACAATAGGAGCTGGAGCTAGTACAAACGATACACCAACAGCTAAAGATGATGCAGTAACAGTAGCACAAGATAGTAGCGACAATGTAATAAGCATCTTATTAGATAATGGAAATGGAGCAGATGATTATGGAATAGATTTAGCAAATGCTAATCATCCAATATCATTATCAGCATTTTTCACAGACAATGGAGGTGAATTAGAGTTAGTTGGCCAAACTGTATTGTATACACCAAGAGCTGGATTTACAGGAGTTGATTCATTTGGTTATATAATAACAGATGGCAATGGAGATGGATCTTCAGCGACAGTAAATGTAACTGTAACAGCAGCTACTGTAAATATATCAGCAGTAGCAGACACAGCAAATGCAGTTCAAGGCAGTAATGATGTTGTGATCATTAATGTGTTAGCAAACGATACATATGGTTCAGCAGGAGCACATCCAACACAAGCTTTAACGTTAAATTCACCAACAGCAACAAGTACAGAGGGAGCAACTTTATCAGTAGTCAATGGAAAAATCGGTTATGTAGCCTCAGCAACATTTGCAGGTTCAACAGATACTTTTGATTATACAATTAAAGATGTAAACAATGTAACATCAACAGCTACAGTAACAGTAACCATAGGGTCAGCAGATTCAGTAAATGGAGTTCCTTCTGCTAAAGCAGATTCATTCTCAGTAGTTCAAAATACGATGACATCTTTAGCTGTCTTAGCAAACAATGGTTCAGGAATTGATACGTATGGTACAGATGGAGCACATCCAACTGGAGCATTAACTTTTATCAATGGAACAACTTCATCAAAGAGTGTGAAGCAAATAGAAAGTGGAAGTACTGTAAACAATATTGTTGTGAATGGAAATGTCATAGAATATACTCCAGTAACAGGCTTTACAGGATCAGATAGTTTTTATTACATGATTACTGATGGTAGTGGAGATACTTCAATTGCTCAAGTAATGATCACAGTAACAGAGGTAGCATCACCAACCGCAAATGATGATGCAGCAACTGTAGCTGCAGGAACCACAGCAGTAACAACAATTGATGTATTAGCAAATGATAGTTTTGGATCAGATGGTCCAGGAGCTACTCCATTAGCAATTACGAATGTAAATGGAAGTACATCTACACTAAATATTGTTAATAATAAAGTAACTTATATTCCAGAGGCAACATTAGTAGATGGAAACACAGAAACTATTCAATATACCATAACTGATGGAAGTGGAGATATAGAAACAGCAGAAATTACAATTACAATAGGAGCTGGTGCTAGTACAAACGATACACCAACAGCTAAAGATGATGCAGTAACAGTAGCACAAGATAGTAGTGACAATGTAATAAGCATCTTATTAGATAATGGAAATGGAGCAGATGATTATGGAATAGATTTAGCAAATGCAAATCATCCAATATCATTATCAGCATTTTTCACAGACAATGGAGGTGAATTAGAGTTAGTTGGCCAAACTGTATTGTATACACCAAGAGCTGGATTTACAGGAGTTGATTCATTTGGTTATATAATAACAGATGGCAATGGAGATGGATCTTCAGCGACAGTAACAGTAACTGTAACAGCAGCTACTGTAAATATTTCAGCAGTAGCAGATACAGCAAATGCAGTTCAAGGTAGTAATGATGTCGTTGTTATCGACGTTTTAACAAATGATACCTATGGTTCTGCAAATCCGCATGCAACAGAAGCTTTAACGTTAAATTCACCAACAGCAACAAGTACAGAGGGAGCAACTTTATCAGTAGTCAATGGAAAAATCGGTTATGTAGCCTCAGCAACATTTGCAGGTCCAACAGATACTTTTGATTATACAATTAAAGATGTAAACAATGTAACATCAACAGCTACAGTAACAGTAACAATAGGTGCAGCAGATTCAGTAAATGGAGTTCCTTCTGCTAAAGCAGATTCATTCTCAGTAGTTCAAAATACCATAATGTCCTTAGCTGTCTTAGCAAACAATGGTTCAGGAATTGATACGTATGGTACAGATGGAGCACATCCAACTGGAGCATTAACTTTTATCAATGGTACAACTTCATCAAAGAGTGTGAAGCAAATAGAAAGTGGAAGTACTGTAAACAATATTGTTGTGAATGGAAATGTTATAGAATATACTCCAGTAACAGGCTTTACAGGATCAGATAGTTTTTATTACATGATTACTGATGGTAGTGGAGATACTTCAATTGCTCAAGTAATGATTACAGTAACAGAGGTAGCATCACCAACCGCAAATGATGATGCAGCAACTGTAGCTGCTGGAACAACAGCAGTAACAACGATTGATGTATTAGCAAATGATAGTTTTGGTTCAGATGGTCCAGGAGCTACTCCATTAGCAATTACGAATGTAAATGGAAGTACATCTACACTAAATATTGTTAATAATAAAGTAACTTATATTCCTGATGCAACATTAGTAGATGGAAACACAGAAACTATTCAATATACCATCACTGATGGAAGTGGAGATATAGCAACAGCTGAAATTACAATTACGATAGGAGCTGGTGCTAGTACAAACGATACACCAACAGCTAAAGATGATGCAGTAACAGTAGTAGCAAATAGTATAGACAATGACATCTTTATCTTATTAAATAATGGAAATGGAGCAGATGATTATGGAGCAGATGGAGCACATCCAAATCATCCAATATCACCATTACCAGGAGCAACAGATATAGGAGGTACATTAGTATTAGATGGTAACAAAGTAGTTTATACACCAAAAGCAAACTTTACAGGAGTAGATACTTTTAACTATACAATTACAGATGGAAATGGAGATTCGGATACAGCAACTGTAACTATAACTGTTGCAGTAGCTAAAAACTCAACAGATGACTTTAACAGTTCTCAAATCAAAGAGTTACAAGTATCACCAAATCCAACAAGTGGAAACATAAATGTAAGACTTTATAGTGCAAATTCAGAACAAGCTACTATAATACTATTTGATGTAACAGGTAAAGTAGTTTATAAAAGTAGACAAAATCTTACAGAAGGAAATAATACATTTAACTTTAATATACTCTCTAAATCAGGTATTTTATTATTAAAAGTATATACTGATAAAACGAATTTTGGAACAAAAAAGGTAATTATAAAATAAAAAATATCATACTAAGTTTTTTAAAAAAAGAGGCTGTCTGAAAAGGCAGTCTTTTTTTTTGCAAATTTTTAAAGAATTTCGTATTTTTAAGAATGAGCAGAAAAGTTGTTTTTAAGACTTACACTCAAGATCAGTTGAGTCTTTTACCTCCCAGTTATGATGATTTAGTTCCAAAGAATCATCCAGTTCGTATTGTTAATACGATTATAGACCATGTAGATATTAGTAAATTAGAAGAGAGTTATAAAGGTGGAGGCACCTCAAGCTATCACCCAAGAATGTTGCTAAAAATATTAATTTATGCTTATTTACGTAATTTATATTCTTCAAGAAAAATAGAACAAGCTTTATCAGAGAACATCCATTTTATGTGGTTAAGTGGACAAAACAAACCTGATCATAACACAATTAATGATTTTAGAGGTAAAAGACTTCAAGAACATTTCAAGCCCATATTCCATCAAGTAGTTTTACTGCTTGTTGAGCAAGGAGTTATCAGTTTAAAAGATATTTTTGTAGATGGTACTAAAATAGAAGCCAATGCAAATCGCTATACTTTTGTTTGGGGTAAATCTATTAAAACCAGTAAAACTCGCATTGAAAAACAGTTGAAAGAGCTTTGGTCTTATGTAGAGAAGGTTTACAAAGAGGAACAACATATACCCAATACACCAGATTTTGAGCAGATAAATGCGGAGCAAGTTGAAGCTACAATTGATAAAATAAATGAAGTTTTACAAGGCAAAGTAATTGATAAAAAAGTAAAGCAGAAGCTGAATTATGCCAAGAAAAACTGGCCAGCTAATTTAGCGAAATATGAAAAACAAGAAGCTATTTTACAGGGTAGAAATAGTTATAGTAAAACTGATAATGACGCTACTTTTATGCGAATGAAAGATGATCATATGCAAAATGGACAACTCAAACCTGCCTATAATATACAAGCCTCTACCAACAATCAATACCTTACCAATTACACTTTAGCACAAACCACAGCAGACACCACTACTTTAAAAGAACACCTTAACAATCATATCGAAAATTATGACCAAACTCCAGAGACGCTCACAGCAGATGCAGGCTATGGAAGTGAAGAAAATTATACAGATTTAGAAGATAAAGAAATTACCGCTTTTGTAAAATACAATTACTTCCATAAAGAGCAATTAGATAAAAAAAGAGGAAAAACAAATCCTTTCCATCCTAATGAATTACATTATAATAGAGAGAAAGATCTTTATTACTGTCCTATAGGACAAGAAATGAAACTTATAGATACTTATAAAAGAAATACTAAGAACGGATTTATCCAAGAAATACACAGATACCAAGCACAAAACTGTAAAGGTTGCCCTTTAAGAACACTATGTCATAAATCAAAAACAAATCGAGTTATAGAAAGGAATTATAATTTAATACGATTAAAATCAAAAGCTAAAATATTACTCAACTCTGAACAAGGCATTGCAAAGCGAAAACAACGCTGTTGGGATGTAGAAGCTGTTTTTGGAAATATCAAACAAAACATGAACTTTAAACGATTTATGCTAAGAGGAACACGTAAAGTAAATGTTGAAATAGGGCTAATTGCAATGGCACATAACTTAAAAAAGTACAGTTTAACTATTTAGAAAAACTATACTTTTTTTAAATCTGAGTATTTTTTAAATCATTCTTAAAAAATCGCAAGAAAAAATTAACAAAATAAAAAATCGCCTAAAAAATGCTTTTTAGGCACTTTCAGAATTAAATAAACACTTGTTTATCAGTTAAATAAGTTGTATTTTAGATAAACCAAACCCCGTAAATAGGCAAAAAGCCTAAAAAACGGGGTTTTTCTTTTTTACAAATATGAAAATACGAAGAATTTCTGACTTCCAGTACTCTTTTTCTTTTTTATCCTCTACAGAGGAATTAGAAAAATTCAAAGCACGTTTTTTAATGTCTGATTTAGGTAAAATTTACAGTGCAATTCCTTGGAAAAATTTAGTCAAATCATTTAAAATTACAGAAGCTATCAAAGGACCAGACTGTATTTTTAGCCCTCAAGGAAAATTAGGTTTAATGTTTTTAAAACATTATGCTTGTTGTTCTGATAAGCGTTTGATTGAGCAGTTGAATTCCAATTATAATTATCAGTTTTTTTGTGGTATTTATTTAGGATTTGATACCCTTGAAAACTATAAAATAGTGAGTCAAATACGTTGCGAATTAGCTGCTGATTTAAACATTAGTTCAACAGAAAAAATACTATTTAATTATTGGAGTAAATATATTGATGAACAAGAAAAAGCAACAACAGATGCCACTTGTTATGAGAGTGAAGTTCGCTATCCAACAGATCAAAAACTATTGAAAGAATCTGTTGACTGGTGCTATAAACAAATGAAGATAATTTGTAAATCTTTATGTGTAAAACTTCCTAGAACCAAATACTTGAAATGGTCAAAAAGATATGTTGGTTATAGTAAAATGCGAAGAAAAACAACAAAGAAAAGAACCTCCATAACAAGAGCTTTTTTAAAACTATTACGCAAATTATTAGCGGAGATTAAAACTCTTGAAAAACAACATTATTTTACAATGCCAAATCGTTTTTATAAAACACTAAATACAGTAAAAAAAATATTCTCACAACAGTATTTACTGTTTGAGAAAGGAGAAAAACCAAAGAATAGAATCGTAAGCATAAGCAAAGATTACTTACGTCCAATAGTGAGAGGAAAAGAGATAAAAAAAGTAGAATTTGGGGCAAAAGTAAACAAACTTCAAATTGATGGAATTAACTTTATACAGAAAATAAGTTTTGATAACTTTAATGAAGGGACACAATTTAAAAATACAGTTTATAAGGCACAAGGATTAACCAATAGGAAAATTAAAATACTTGGTGCAGATGCTATTTATGCAACGAATAAGAACAGAGTTTTTGCAACTTCAAACCATATACAAACAGACTTCAAACCTAAAGGAAGACCTTCAAAGCATCATAAAGAGCAAAAAAAGCTCAAAAAAATGATTACCAAAGAAAGAGCTTCTAGATTAGAGGGGGGTTTTGGTAAAGAAAAGGAACATTATCATCTAAAAAAGATAAAAGCGAAAACCAAACCAACAGAAATACTTTGGATATTCTTTGGTATTCATACTGCAAATTGCCTTGAAATTGGCAGAAGAATGCAAAATCAAATTTTACAAAAAGTAGCCTAAATTTTTAAAATAAAAATTAAAAACACAGGATAACTATGCAATAAGGTTACTGCGAAACATAAAAAAGGTATATAAATTAAAAAAGTGATAGAAAATTATAATTTTCTATCACTTTTTTAAAATAATTTTCAAAAAATTAAACTACTTCTGAAAGTGCCTTTTTAGACGACCTCTTTTTTTTACTCTTTTTTTACTCTTTTTTTACTCTAATTTAATTCATAATTAACCTTTAAGGAGGCTTTTAACTTTGATTATAACCAAAACGTTTTAGTTGATTTTTATCGCTTCTCCAGTTTTTATTTACTTTTACATACAGTTCAATAAAAACTTTTTTATCAAAAAACTTTTCTAAATCTTTTCTTGCTTCTGCACCAACTCTCTTCAAAGCACTTCCTTTATGACCGATGATAATTCCCTTCTGGGTTTCACGTTCTACCATAATTATAGAGCGAATTCTAACAATATTTTCTTCCTCAATAAACTCCTCTGTTTCTACTTCTACTGAATATGGAATTTCTTTCTTATAATGCATTAGAATTTTTTCTCTAATTTTTTCATTTACAAAAAAGCGTTCAGGCTTGTCTGTTAATTGATCCTTAGGATAAAATGCAGGACCTTCTGGCAGAAGTTCTTTTATTTTTTCAAAAACTGCAGAAACACCAAAACCTTCTAAAGCAGAAATCACAAATACTTCTGCATTCGGTACTTTAGTTCTCCAATATTCGATTTTTTGTTCAACTTCTTCTTGAGAAGATTTATCAATTTTATTTAATAAAAGAATAATAGGGATTTCACTATGAATAATTCTTTTAAAGAAAGCTTCATTTTTTAACTCAATCTCCCCTACTTCAACCATATAAATAAGAATATCAGCATCTTCAAAAGCAGATTTTACAAAATCCATCATAGAAGATTGCAATTCATAGGCAGGTTTTATAATTCCTGGTGTATCAGAAAATACCACTTGATAGTTATCTTCATTAACAATTCCAAGAATTCGATGTCTTGTTGTTTGTGCTTTTGGAGTTATTATGGAGAGTTTTTCACCCACCAAAGCATTCATTAATGTAGATTTACCTACGTTAGGATTTCCTATAATATTTACAAAACCGGCTTTATGTATCATATTACAAAGATAATTCCTTTTTACTTTTGATTATATTTTAGAGTATTAAAAAATAATTAAAATAAAGCTTGGAAATTCGTTTCATTGTTTTGTATCTTTGCAGTCCAATAATTTAAGCGAAATTATGAATCGCAAAGTTAATAGCTAAATTTAAATAATTGGAACACAAATCGCGGGATAGAGCAGTAGGTAGCTCGTCGGGCTCATAACCCGAAGGTCACTGGTTCGAGTCCAGTTCCCGCTACTAATAACCTAACTCTTAGTTGAGTTAGGTTTTTTTTGTGCGCTAAATTCAGCTATACTGGATCAACGGATCAAGGGATGGATCAACACCAAAAGTTGGGATCAACACCAAAAGTTGTGGGATTTTAAAATTACGCATAAATATTAGTTAGTCTAAAAAGGAAGAATTCTATATTTCTAACGCCTCTAAACTGGGCTCTAAAAGCTTTAATTTTAGCATTAAAAGATTCAGCTGAAGCGTTTGTACTTCTGTTATCAAAGTAGTTTAGAATATTTTTATAGTGAATTGACATTGTTCTAGCAATACTATTAAAACTTTTAAACTGTGCTTGTCTTACTTTCTCATCCCATTTAGCAAGTCTAGTTAAAGCTGAAGTTTTGTCCTTTTTTTGACTGTAAATCCACGCTAAATTTTAGTATAGCTTGTAAGCTCTATATCTTTACTGAACAACTTTTGAATTTGATCCAAAGAAAGTCTAACCTAAATATTATACAAACGAAAAAAGCTCTTCAAAAAATGAAGAGCTTTTCGCGGTCTGGACGGGACTCGAACCCGCGACCTCCTGCGTGACAGGCAGGCATTCTAACCAGCTGAACTACCAAACCGTTGCTTTTAGCGGTTGCAAATATAACACACATTTTTAGATATGCAAACATTAATTTAAAAATTATTTAAAATTTTTTCTTTGTAATAAATATGCAGTTAAAATTTCGTTGAATCCTTTGTGTATATCTACAGGAACATAATCGATTTTATATTGTAAACATTTGTTTTTTAATTCTTTAAAATAAGTAGTAATTAATTCATTATATTTTTGTTGAACATTTTCAGAAAACACATTTATTTCTTCACCAGTTTCTACATCTACAAATTTTTTAGGTGCATTATCAAAATTAAAGTCTAATTCCGTTTTTCCATCATAAGTATGAAACAAAACTACTTCATGTTTGTTATATTTTAAATGACGTAAAGCCTCAAAAAGTACTTCGTCTTCTTTTGAAGTCTGAAACATATCCGTAAACAAAAAGATTAAAGAGCGTCTGTGCATCTTTTCCGCTATTTCATGCAAGTATTGGTAGGTTTCTGTGGCACTTTTAGAATTAGTGACTAATAATTGCTCTAATTGATGCAACAACATATTTCTATGACGATCACTCCCTTTTTCTGGAGCATAATATTCGTAAGAATCTGAATAAATACTTAAACCAACAGCATCTCTTTGTCGTTTTAAAATTTCCATTAAAGAAGCAGCTGCAACAGCAGAAAAACCAACCTTGTTTAAATTATCTATCGTTTGTTTTTTTAATATTGGATAATTCATCGAAGCAGAATTATCAATAATAATATGACAGCGTAAATTGGTTTCTTCTTCGTACTTTTTAGTGTATAATTTTTCAGTTTTAGCAAATAACTTCCAATCTATATGACGTGTACTTTCGCCTTTATTATACAATTTATGTTCAGAAAATTCCACTGAAAACCCGTGAAAAGGGCTCTTATGAATCCCTGTTATAAACCCTTCTACTACTTGTTTTGCAAGAATATCTAAATTTTTAATTTCCGATGATTTTACTTCTGATACATTCATTATTTTTTGATGTTTTGTGCTCTTTTTAAATCGTCTGTTGTTTGCTGTAATTTCTTAAGCAAAATAGGATTATAAGCAGGGTTCTCAGTTAAAAATCCCTCTAAAATAATAGTAGCTTCTTTTGATGAATAATTACCAATAGAACTCGCCAACCATCCTTTTGGAAAGAAAATATCTCCTGTAAGTTGCACTTCTTCTAAAGTTGATAAAATCGATTTTAAATGTTTTGTTGATGTTTTATGCCTTAATGGATGATGAATATAATTCAAAGCTGTTTGTACCCAAGATTCTTTTTCTCTGTTTTCTTTTTGTAAAAGTGATGTCATAAAACGATCTCTTACATTTTCATCCGAAGAAAGAGAAGGCAACAACCATTTAAAACGCTCTAATTGATCTGGATTTGAAATTCTACTTTGTTGTTCTTCTACTATCTCTTTTGCTTTTGGATGTTGATAAATTGCCAATTTCATTGCCAAAGAAGTATAATCGTTTTCGTTTAAAAATAGATTTTCAATTTTTTTATCCTTTTTCCAAATTTGATAAAGATTCTCATAACCCTTTGGATTAAAAGCTATTGAGCTATATAGACTAAAAAGTGTTTTTTTTATGTTTGACGATAAATTTTCATTCAACAAATCAGAAATTTCTTTCTCTATTTTAATTTGAGCAAAATATCGTTCTTCATCATTTAAGAAAGTCCAAAAAATATGTTGAATTCTGGCTGATAGATAATTTGTAATTAATTCATTTTTTTCAATTTTAATGGCATTCAGAAGTTCTTTATACGTTTCTAAAGGAGTAACTTTTCCAATCAACATATTTTCATACAAATTGATAAATTGATATCCTCTTGAAACCTCTTGATTAATTTCTTTAAAGGAACTAATTATATTTTTATCAATAGGAAAAACACCATAACCAAAAGCGTTCGTATTGTATAAAACATGAACAGGCTTAAAATCTTTTACAAAAGGTAAAACATCAAAAGTCTTGCCCATATTTGATATTTCAACTTCTTTTAAGCTTCCTTTTTCGTCTATCAATAGAATTTTAAAAGATTGCGTCCAAATTTTATCTGAACCATCTTCTGCTTTTTGATAAAGTAAAAATTTAATAATATTTCCTGTTTCATCATAATCAATATCTTCTGTAAAAATTGGTCTTCCTGAGGAATTTACCCAAACTTCAGACCATTTTTTTATATCTTCTGATGAATTTTTATCTAATATTGAAACTAATTCTGTCCAATCTGCATTTGAGTTTTGATAGGTTTTTATATATTCTTGAATGCCTTTTTGAAACGCTGCTTCACCCAACAAATATTCCAATTGACGCATCATAATGGGTGCTTTGTTATAGATAATTCTACCATATAAAGAACCTGCATTTTTCAAATTATCTAAGTTTTGACGAATAGGATTGGTGCCTTTTGTTCTGTCTTCTGAATACGCACTTGGATAATGTGTCATCATAAAACTCAACCTATGATTAATTTCTGGGTATACAGGATTCACAATTTTATCTGCCATAAAATTGGCAAAAACCTCTTTCATCCAAACATCATTAAACCATTTCATAGTTACCAAATCGCCAAACCACATATGTGATGTTTCATGTGCAATTAACTTTGCTCTGCTTAATTTTTGTGTTTGTGTAGCATTTTTATCTAAAAATAATGAAGATTCTCTGTATTGAATTGCACCCACATGTTCCATTCCTCCATATTGAAAAGGTGGAATTGCAGCAAAATCCATTTTTTGAAAAGGGAATTTTACAGCTGTATAACTCTCTAAAAAATCAATTGAATTTTGATGGATTTTAAAAACCTCATCTACACTTTCTTTTATTTTTTCTTCGTTATTTTCTCTGTATAAAAAACGCATATCAAAACTACCAGGATTTTTAGTTTGCTCCGTAAATTTACCGGCCACAAAAGAAAATAAATAGGTGCTCATTAAATCCGTAGTTTTAAAAGAATGCTCTATAAAACCATCAATTTCTAAAGCACTTTCTTCAAAACCACCTGCCAAAACTTTCCAATCTTTTGGCGCTATTATTTTTAAATTATAATTCGCTTTTATATCTGGCTGATCAAAAGAAGGAAACAAGGTGCTTGCTCTATCTGGAACTAACAATGTGTACAAAAAATCGCCATTTCTGTTAAGTGAAGTTTCGCCAGCATCAAATAAAATTTTAATTTTATTAGTTCCTAAAATCAATTTTGTTTTATCAATTATAATGTGCTCTTTTTGATGGTTAATCGTTGATTTTTCATCATTTATATTGATGGATTCTAGCTTTGAAGTTGCTGCATTAAAATCTAAAAAAAGATCATTTTGTAGATCATTTACTCTAAAATTTAGCTGTAAACTAGATGGAATTGGACTTGTTTTTTCTATCGGAATTTTAAAATGCAAGTTGTAAACAACATCTGATATTTGTTGCTTTCTATAGGTTGCTAATTCGTGGGAAATCCCTGTTTCTAAAGTTAGTTGTTCTTGTTTTTTATCACAAGAAAAAAGTAAGAAGACAGAAATTATAAGTAGGTAATTTTTCATGAATCTAAATTTAATTTACAAAAATATCTGCAATACAAACTTTAAGATTCCGCTAAAAAGCGGGATTATTTGAACTAACAATTTTGATTTTATAGCTTCTGTTTATTTTAAATAGCTAATTTAAAATAAACTTCACAATTTAAACTGTAAGATCCCGCTTTTCAGCGGGATTAGTTCAACTTACAATTTTTAATGCGTTGTTGTGCAACTTTTAAAAATTGAGTTTCACTAAAATAGAAAAAGGTTTGACGCTAGCCAAACCTTTATGAATTTATAAATTATAAATTGATACTAAATTGCAGCATCAATTTTTTCTGAATAAGTTTTTTTAGGAGCAACACCTACTTGTTTATCAACAACTTCTCCGTTTTTAAAAATTAATACAGTTGGTATATTTCTAACTCCGTATTTTGCCGCAAACTCTTGATTTGCATCAACATCTACTTTACCAACAACAGCTTTTCCTTCATACTCAGTATGCAGTTCATCTACAATTGGTCCAACCATTCTACAAGGTCCACACCAAGCAGCCCAAAAGTCTACTAAAACTGGTTTGTCTGATTTTAATACTATTTCGTCAAAATTTGCATCTGTAATTTCTAAAGCCATCTTATATATTTTTAAATTGTTATTATAAATGTGATAAACAAAAATAGTCTTTTTATGAGTTGTTGGTGGTTAAAAAAATTGCTTTTTACTATTTATGTATCAATTGTGCTTATGCTTACAAGTAAAAAAGTTAGACACTAACTTCACCAAATACCACTAATTCTTTTAAAAACATCAATATTGTAATCAACATATTTTTTTGTAATTAGTAAAATATGTATCTCATTTTCTTAAAACAATTCTTTAGCAATCGACTGAATATTATCGCTTTTACCCATAGAATAATAATGTAAAACTGGCACACCAGCAGCCAATAATTCTTTAGATTGTTGAATAGCAAATTCAATACCCACTTTACGAACATCCTTATTTGTCTTGCAACTTTCTACAGCATTTATCAATTGTTCAGGAATATCAATTCTAAAAACTTGAGGTAACAATTGCAAATGACGTTTTACAGCCAAAGGTTTAATTCCTGGAATAATTGGCACATTTATACCAATTTCTTTTGCTGCTTTTACAAATTCAAAATACTTATTATTATCAAAAAACATTTGGGTTACCACATAATCTGCGCCAGCATCTACCTTTTCTTTTAAACGTTTTAAATCGGTTTGTAAAGAAGGTGCTTCTAAATGTTTTTCAGGATAACCAGCAACTCCAATACAAAAATCGGCACAATTATCTGCTTCAATTACCTCATGTAAATATTTTCCGCAATTCAAATTCTGAATTTGAGTAACCAATTGTTTTGCATATTGATGCCCTCCTTTTGATGGCTCAAAATACTTTTGATGACTCATGGCATCTCCTCTTAAAGCCATCACATTTTCGATGCCTAAATAATGGCAATCCACTAATAAATATTCAGTTTCCTCTTTTGTAAAACCTCCACATAATACATGAGGCACAGTATCTACATCATATTTATGTTTAATGGCTGCACAGATACCAACTGTTCCTGGACGCATTCTGGTCATTTTTCGGTCTAACAAACCTTCTTTTTCCACATAAACATATTCTTCTCTAGAAGTAGTTACATCTATAAATGGAGGTTTAAATTCCATTAAAGGATTTATATTGTCATACAATTCCTGAATACTTTTTCCTTTTTTTGGCGGAATAATTTCGAAAGAAAATAATGTTTTTCCGTCTGCTTTTTTTATGTGTTCTGTAATTTTCATTCCCTAAATCCCAAAAAGGGACTTCTTATTTAGTTAATATTAATTTTTTTTGGGCGTTCCCTAAAAAGGTCGCGCTTTCCATTGTATCTTTTTATTTGCTTACCAAAATGATTTTATATTTTGGTTTGGCAACTTCTTTATTGCAGCAGATTACTTCGTCCTTTGTCCTCGTAAAGACGCATTTTAATTGGCATAAAAAGGATGTCATTTCAATCGCTAACGCAAAACCTACTCTTATGAAAAACAAACCTCAAAGGTTTTAAAAACCTTTGAGGTTTTAGAAATATTTCTCACAAACAAACTTACCCAAGAGTGTCTCTTACCTTTAGGAAGATTAAGATGAGCTTTCAGCTAAATTTGGATGCAACCATTTTTCAGCCACCTCTTTTGATATTCCTTTTCTCTCTGAATAATCATTCAATTGATCATCTGTAATTTTACCTAAACCAAAATATTTAGCTTCTTTATTTGCAAAATAATATCCAGAAACTGCTGCTGCTGGCCACATGGCCTTACTTTCTGTTAACTTCACTCCTATTTCATTTTCCACATCTAACAAATCCCAAATCGTGTCTTTTTCTAAATGATCTGGACATGCAGGATACCCAGGTGCTGGTCTAATTCCTTTATAACTTTCTTTGATTAAATCATCATTTGTTAAAGTTTCATCAACATCATAACCCCAATGCTTTGTTCTAATCTGTTTATGTAAATATTCTGCAAAAGCTTCTGCAAACCTATCTGCAATTGCTTGTGCCATAATTCCATTATAATCGTCTTCTTTATTTCTGTAACTGTCTGCTAGTTCTTGTGCTCCAAAAATTGCCACACAAAAAGCACCCATGTAATCTGTTTTTTCAGTTGCTGCTGGCGCAATAAAATCGGCTAAAGCTATGTTCGGAATTCCTTCTCTTTTCTTTAATTGTTGACGTAAAGTTCTAAAAATGGCAACTTCTTTTCCTTTCTTTTGAACAGAAATATCATCGTCATTGATAGTATTTGCCTCAAACAATCCAAAAATTGCCTTTGGTTTTAAAGATTGATTTGCAATAATTTCTTTAATCATTGCTTGTGCTTCTTCATACATGATTGTTGCTTGCTCACCAACAACTTTATCTGTTAAAATAGCTGGGAATTTTCCATGCAAATCCCAACTTCTAAAAAACGGACTCCAATCTATAAAAGGAACCAATTCTTTTAAACTCAATTGCTCTAAAGTCTGTATTCCTAAAGATTTTGGTTTTACAATTTCTGATGTTTCCCAATCGATTTTATATTTACGTTTGCGAGCTTCATCAATAGAAATGTAAGACTTTTCCTTACCTCGTTTTAAAAACTTGGTTCTAAATTCGTCATAATCTTTCTTTAGTTTTGCAACGTATTCATTATTTGTTTTCTTATTCAGCAAATCACCAACTACAGTTACTGCTCTAGATGCATCATTTACGTGAACCACTGCATTTTTGTATTGTGTATCTATCTTTACAGCTGTGTGTGCTTTTGATGTTGTTGCACCCCCAATTAGCAAAGGAACTGTAAAGTTTTGACGTTCCATTTCTTTAGCTAAATACACCATTTCATCTAAAGAAGGTGTAATTAATCCGCTTAAACCTATGGCATCTACTCGTTCATCAATAGCTGTTTGAATTATTTTTTCTGGAGCAACCATAACTCCTAAATCTACAATTTCATAATTATTACAAGCCAACACAACACTTACAATATTTTTACCAATATCATGAACATCGCCTTTTACAGTAGCCATTAAAATTTTACCAACAGGCCCCCTAGCCCCCAAAGGGGGAATTTCTAACTCTTGCTTAATTTCTTTTAGAACTTTATCAAGGTTAGATAATACTTCATTATTTGTAAATCTAACAACCCTAAAACCTTCATTTTCTAACCAATCAGTTCTTTCTTTATCTGAAACTTTATTTTCTGGTAATTGATGAATTGAACCATCAACTTCAACAATTAAGTTTGTTTTTAGACAAATAAAATCAGCAATATAATTACCAATAATATGTTGCCTTCTAAACTTATATCCATCTAATTTTTTATTACTCAAAACATCCCACAACAAACTCTCTGCTTCAGTTGGTTGATTCCTCATTTTTTTTGAGTGTGCTAAAAGTAAGCTGTAATTCAAAGGATCTGCGGTTTTCCAATACAAGGTCCCCTTTGGGGATTTAGGGGCCTTGTTTTTCTCAGCTTCTATAAAAGGATTTAAATAGCCAACCGCTTTTTTCATCACCCTAGCAGATTTTACTACTTGAGGTAAAAACATTTTTCCTGCGCCAAATAAATCGCCAACCACATTCATACCAATCATTAAATTACCTTCAATAACTTCAATTGGTTTTGCTGCCTGTTGTCTTGCAGTTTCTACATCTTCAATAATAAAAGCATCAATTCCTTTTACCAAAGCATGTGTAATTCTATCTTGTAATGGTTTTTCTCTCCAAGATAAATCTACTCCTTTTTCGGTTTTAGAGCCTTTTACAGTTTCTGCAAAATCTAACAAACGTTCTGTGGCATCATCTCTTCTATCCAGAATTACATCTTCTACACGTTCTAATAAATCTTTTGGAATATCATCATAAACCTCTAACAAAGCAGGATTTACAATACCCATATTCATACCATTTTGAATAGCATGATATAAAAAAACAGAGTGCATGGCTTCACGAACGCCATCATTTCCTCGAAAAGAAAACGACACATTACTGACACCTCCACTTACAGAAACATTTTCTAAATTTTCACGAACCCATTTGGTTGCTTCAATAAAATCGATGGCATTTCTTTTGTGTTCATCCATTCCTGTTGCTACAGGAAATATATTTAAATCGAAAATGATATCTTCTGATGGAAAGTGGACAATGTCCACCAATATTTTATAAGAACGTTTTGCAATTTCTATTCGTCTTTCGTAGTTATCTGCTTGCCCAACTTCATCAAAAGCCATTACAATTACTGCTGCTCCATAACGTTTTATTTGAGTGGCTTCCCAAATAAATTTTTCTTCTCCTTCTTTTAAAGAGATTGAATTTACAACACACTTTCCTTGAACTACCTGTAAACCAGCTTCGATGATTTCCCATTTTGAAGAATCTATCATAATAGGCACTCTACAAATATCGGGTTCAGCTGCAATTAAATTTAAAAAACGAACCATGGCTTCTTTACCATCGATTAAACCATCGTCAAAATTAATGTCAATAATTTGTGCTCCACCATCAACTTGATGTCTTGCAATATCTAATGCTTCATCAAATTGTTCGTTTTTTATCAAACGTAAAAACTTACGAGAACCTGCCACATTTGTACGTTCGCCAACATTTATAAAATTGCTGTTTTCGTTTAGAATTAATGGTTCTAAACCTGATAAACGCATATATTTTGTTTGTTTCACTTTCATTATTTGTACTGCTCTACTTTGTGATTTCCTATAAAAATGATTTACTAATCTTTACTTTTATATACTTCAATCATTTTGGTCACTCGTTACAAACGAGCGATAGCGATGCTTTTGAATAAATCAATTCGTTTTATAATTTTCTAAACTAACTTCCCTTCCCTTGGGGAAGGGATTGAGGGATGGGCTCTAGGTTTATATTTCTTAGCAATATTTGCAATTACTTTTATATGCTCTGGACTTGTGCCACAGCAACCTCCAATAATATTGATTAAATTTTTCTTTAAATATTCCTCAATTTGTTCGCCCATTTCTTCTGGAGTTTCATCATATTCTCCAAAAGCGTTTGGCAATCCTGCATTTGGATGTGCTGAAATTGCAAAATCAGTTTTATTAGCAATTGCTTCTAGATGTGGTTGCAATAAATTGGCTCCTAAAGCACAATTGAATCCTACAGATAATAATGGAATATGAGAAACAGAAATTAAAAAAGCCTCTGCAGTCTGCCCAGATAAAGTTCTACCTGAAGCATCTGTAATTGTACCACTCAACATAGTTGGAATTTCGATACTTCTTTCTTCTTTTACTTGCTCAATTGCAAATAATGCTGCTTTTGCGTTTAAAGTATCAAAAACAGTTTCTACTAATAAAAGATCTACTCCACCATCTAACAAAGCTTCTACTTGTTGTTTGTAGGCAATTCTTAAATCGTTAAAAGTTACAGCTCTAAACCCAGGGTCATTTACATCTGGAGACATGCTTGCTGTTCTGTTTGTTGGGCCAATGGAACCTGCTACAAAACGTGGTTTGTGAGGTTCTTTTGCAGTGAATTCATCTGCAACTTCTTTGGCTATTTTTGCAGATTGATAATTTAGTTGGTACACTAAATCTTCCATTTGATAATCTGCCATTGCAATTGTAGTTCCGGAAAAGGTGTTAGTTTCTATGATATCTGCTCCAGCTTCAAAATATTTTCCATGGATGGTTTTAATTGCTTCTGGTTGGGTAATTGACAATAAATCGTTATTCCCTTGAAGTGGAGTTGGATAGTCCTTAAAGCGTTCTCCCCTAAAATCCTCTTCTGTAAATTTATAGGCTTGCAACATAGTACCCATAGCACCATCTAAAACCAAAATTCTTTCTTGTAAAGCTTTATATATGTTTGACATTTTTGTTTGATAATTAGTATCAATATGTCATCAGGAAAAGTGAAAATTTTCGCTGTTATCTGTCGAATGTTAAAGTTAATAATTCTGAAAATTAACTTCAAAAGATGCTGAAATAAGTTCAGCAATCATTCGTAGAATGTAGCACCTTTCTCATATATGAGAGGTTGCCAAGGTTTCACAGGGTCTAATCCCTCTACCTTTCGTGATAACGTAATTAATAAATTTATGAACTGAATTACAAATTAACGGATAATATTTTTATTTGTAGAATGAAACGAAATAAATATTTCTAAAATTTAGAGAATAATTTCACTTATTTCTAAAATTTGAAATACTGATAAACATCAATACAAAAATATTTTCCCAAAAAAGTGCTTATTGGTTTAGTTTAATTGGTGTCTTTTTATTTATTCTTTTTCAAATAATGTTGATGATAAATAACGATCTCCTCTATCACAAATAATCGCAACTACAACACCTTTGTCTAATTTTTCCGCAACTTTTATAGCACTTGCCACAGAACCTCCACTACTCATTCCTGCAAAAATGCCTTCTTCTTCAGCCAATCTTTGTGTCATTGCTTTTGCTTCTGCTTCATCTACTTCTATAACTTCATCTACTTTTTTTCTGTTGAATATCGCTGGTAAATATTCTTCTGGCCAGTTTCTTATTCCTGGTATTTTTGCACCTTCTTTTGGCTGAACTCCTGTAATAATAATATTTTTATTCTGTTCTTTTAAGTAATCTGAAACCCCCATGATTGTTCCTGTTGTACCCATTGTACAAACAAAATGTGTAACTTCACCTTCTGTATCTCTCCAAATTTCTGGTCCAGTTCCTTTATAATGTGCTTTAGAATTGTCTGTATTATCAAATTGATTTAATCTGTAATAGCCTTTTTTATATTTTAATTTTAAAGCGTGATCTCTAGAACCTTCCATCCCTAATTCTTGAGAGGTAAGAATTACTTTTGCACCATAAGCACGCATGGTTTTAACCCTTTCTATGGTGGAATTTTCTGGCATTACTAACACCATATTTACACCTAAAACTTTTGCCATTAGTGCCAAAGCAATTCCTGTATTTCCACTAGTAGCTTCTACTAAAGTATCACCTTTTTTAATATTCTTTCTCTTTAAAGCTTCAGAAATCATATTATAAGCAGCTCTGTCTTTCACACTTCCTCCAGGATTATTTCCTTCTAATTTTAGTAATAAAGTAACGCCTTCTTTTTTAAAGATATTTTGAGCTTCTACCAAAGGTGTATTTCCTACAAAATCTATGATACTTTTTGTTTTCATCTTTTAATTTTTTTTTGAAAAATATTATTTTCTGATTCTACAGTAACTACCGAATTTTCTGAGATTGATTCTGTTACACAAACATTGGCACCAATTACCGAATTTTCGCCAATAATTACATCACCTCCTAAAATAGTTGCGTTTGCATAAATAATAACACCACTTTCTATAGTTGGATGCCTTTTTGTTGATGCCAAACTTTTCTTTACTTGAATTCCTCCTAAAGTAACGCCTTGAAAAATAGTTACATTATTTTTTATAATTGTGGTTTCGCCAATTACAATTCCTGTTGCATGATCTATGAAAAAAGATTCCCCAATTTTTGCTCCTGGATGAATATCTGTTCCTGTTATACTGTGTGCAAATTCACTCATCATTCTTGGCAACACAGGTATTTCTTGTTGTAATAATTGATGACTTAATCTATAAACAATAATTGCATAAAACCCAGGATAAGCCAAATAAATCTCTTCTAAACTTTTTGCTGCAGGGTCGCTATTTAACGCTGCAAGTGCATCTAAATCTAATTTTGATCTAATTTCTTTAAACGAGTTTTTAAAATCTAACCAATAAAAATCTTTATTTTCTACTCTTAACCTGTCTAAAATTATGTAAAATTTTTCTTGAGATTTAGGTAAGTTTTCTTTGCTGTAATTGGCATCAAACAAACAATTTATTAACTCTCTAGTAAAAACTTCTACAGCATTTCTAAGACACATACTGTAAGATTTTGGAGAAATATCTAACCTTGTTACTGTTTTCATAACTTTTATGATTCTGGCGCTAATTCTACTTCTAAACCCTCCATTTCTGGTGTCATTTGAATTTGACAGCCTAATCTACTATTGTCTTCCACATTAAATGCTTCTGCTAACATGGCGTCTTCATCATCTGACATTTCTGGTAAATTATGCTCTGATTTTACATAACATTGACAAGATGCACACATAGCCATTCCTCCGCAAATCCCTATGGTTCCTTCTTCTGCAAGTTCGTAAGAACGTACAACTTCCATCAAATTCATAGCCATATCTGTGGGTGCAACAACTTCGTGAGTTACTCCATTTCTATCTGTAATCTTAATATTTATATCTAAACTCATCATTTATGTTTATCAAACACCAAAAGTAAGAAATTTGATTGGTTAGAACTCAATGGTTTTGAAAACCTATGAGGTGTATATGTATTTAAATTATCAATTAATTATTAGAAAGCACTTAATTTCAAACAAGTTTAGCCCAAATTGAAATCTTTCAACTACGCTCAAGACAGGCTCTGTCATTTTTATAGTCTTTCCAAATAAATAATTCAATTTATGGAAGAGATTGCCACAGTTTACAAAAAAGTAAACTTCGCAAAGACGCCTTAAAAAAAATGTAGCTTTTCAACTTCGCTCAAAATAAATTCCAAGCTGGAAATGGCTTCTAATAAAATTTATAGTTTTATGTCGAAAGAAATTATGAAAACTTTCAATAAAATTACTGAATAGCCTTTACAACTGCTTTTGGTGCTTCCTTTCTTGTACCATCAAAACCATCTACACCACCAACTGTTGTATATTTCATCACGTATTTTTTATCTGGAAAAATTCTTTGATAGGCACTTTGACACATTAAAGTGGCTTCGTGAAAACCACAAAGAATCAGTTTTAATTTTCCTGGATATGTATTGACATCGCCAATTGCGTAAATTCCTGGAATGTTGGTTTGGTAATCTAAAGCGTTGTTTACTTTGATGGCATTTTTCTCGATTTCTAATCCCCAATTTGCAATTGGCCCTAGTTTTGGCGACAAACCAAAAAGCGGAATAAAATGATCTGCATCAATAATAAATGCGTCTTTACCTTTTTGCTCCACAGCAACTCCTGTTACTTTATCAGTTCCTAAAATTCCTTTAACCTCAGCTGGAGTTATAATGTTTATCTTCCCTAAATTCTTTAGTTCTTGTGCTTTTTCAACAGAATCTAAAGCACCTCTAAACTCATTTCTTCTATGAATTAAAGTTACTTCTGATGCAACATCAGACAAGAAAATTGCCCAATCTAAGGCTGAATCTCCACCTCCAGAAATCACCACTTTTTTATTTCGATACAACTCTGGCTCTTTGATAATGTATTCAACTCCTTTATCTTCAAATTTTGCCAAATGTTCGATAATTGGCTTTCTTGGCTCAAAAGAACCTAAACCACCAGCAATTGCAACAATTTTAGCATGATGCTTTGTACCTTTATTTGTAGTTACAATAAAAGTTCCATCTTCTAATTTATCGATTGTTTCTGCTCTTTCACCTAACGTGAAACCTGGTTCAAACTGCTTAGTTTGTTCTAAAAGTTTCGTTGTTAAATCACCTGCTAAAATTTCTGGATAGGCAGGAATATCATAAATTGGTTTCTTTGGATAAATCTCTGAACATTGACCTCCAGGTTGTGGTAAAGCATCAATTAAATGACATTTTAATTTTAATAAACCTGCTTCAAAAATTGTAAATAATCCTGTTGGTCCTGCACCAATAATTAAAATATCTGTTGTAATCATTTTGTTTATTTATAAAACCTACAAGGTTTTAGAAACCTTGCAGGAAGTTATTTTATTTTTCAACCAAACTCTTTGTGAATTCGTTTAGCTTTTCTACTTTTTCTTCAAAGTTTCCTTTGATGGTTTTTCTATATTCGTTTAAATTTTTCACTAAATCATCTACATTTTCTGGAATTACATCTTCAAAAAACTGACGTAATCTTTTGGCTGTGGTTGGCGATTTTCCGTTTGTAGAAATTGCCACTTTTACATTTCCTTTGGTTACAATGCCTCCCATATAAAAATCGCAATAAGGAGGATTATCAGCAACATTTACCAACTTTGCTTCTGCTCTACAATCTTTCCAAACTTGTATATTTATTGCAGGAATATCTGTTGTTGCCACTACAATATGCCTGCCTTCTAAATATTTTTTTTGATAAACATCTTTAATTAACGTAACACAGCCTTTTTTTGATAACTCAAGAGTTGCTTCTCTAAACATTGGCGAAACCATTGTTACTTTTGCATCTGGACTTGATTTTAACAGAAAAGTCAATTTTTCTTCGGCAACAAAACCTCCACCAACTATTAAAAAATTTAGGTTTTTAGACTTTAAAAAAATAGGATATAAATTATTACGTAACCCCCTAACCCCCAAAGGGGGAATTTTATCACGCTTGTGTTCTATGTTTTTTTCCTCTGGAATCATTATGAAACAAGTTCTTTTAAGTAAATATTTTTTGAATATTCTTGTTGCACATTGGCTAAAATTGCTCTGTGATTTACAACTTCGCCCAAAACAATAATTGCAGGGTTACTTAATTCTTGGTTTTTTACGATGTCTAAAATAGTATCTACAGTTCCAATACCTACTTTTTCATTGGTTCTTGTTCCATTTTGAATAATAGCAACTGGTAAATTGTTTTTATGTTCTTGTTGAAATAATTGTATAATTTCCGCCAATTTTCCCATCCCCATTAATATAACAATTGTTGCGTTAGATTTTGCTGCCAAAGCAACATCATTCGATAATTTATGCGATTTTGTAGTTCCTGTAATTACCCAAAAACTTTCTGCACTTCCTCTTTTTGTTAAAGGTATATTTTGATATGCAGGAACTGCCAAAGACGATGAAATTCCAGGAACCATGGCTGTTTCTATTCCAAAATTAGCAGCAAATTCCATTTCTTCTGCACCTCTTCCAAAAATAAGAGGATCACCTCCTTTTAAACGAACTACATGTCCATGAGTTTTTGCTCTCTCAACAATTAATTCGTTAATTTGTTCTTGTTGATATCTGTAGCAACCTCTTCTTTTCCCAACGAAAATAAGTTCTGCATTTGGATTGATAAAATCTAATAATTCCTCATTTACCAAAGCATCATACAAAACAACATCTGCCTTTTTTAGAACTTTAATGGCTTTTAAGGTGATTAAATCCACATCTCCTGGACCAGCACCAACAATCGTTAAAAGCCCCCTTTTATCCCCCAAAGGGGGAAATGCGGACTCTTTATCTATTTGAAAATTTTTCATTGTTTTTCTTGTTATATTGTTTTTGCTGAAGTTTCTGCTAATCTGTATGTATCTACTTTTTTGTAGAATGATTTTGCATCGTTTAAATAACTTTCTGCAAATGCTTTTGTTGGTGCTTCTTTTTTAATTTGATAAACCAAATCTTCAAAAGAACCATTCAATTCAATTTTATTTGTTTCAATAAAATGTTTTTGAAAATCACTAATAATTACTGCTTGCGTATTTGTTTTTATATTTTCTGCAATCAACAAAGCCTTTGCTGTATTTACTAAAGAGGTGTATGCATAATAAATACTATCTGAATATTGATTCTCTTTCAAAGCATTTTCAGCATTGCTGATTTTCTCTTCGCTTTCAAACAACAAGGTTGCAATTAAATCGATCACAACTCCTGCACATTCTCCTACTCCAATTGCTTTTACGTAGTTTTCATTATGTCCCCAGTCAACGAAATCGCTTGGTTTTAAATCAGAAGTATCAGACAATTCCTTTAATAAATCATAGAAATATGTTTTTCCTTGTCTGTCATAATATTCTAAAAAAGTTTCTTTTTCTTGCTGATTTTCTTGAATATCATTCAATAAAAAACGTAATGCTTCAGGACCTCTTTTACTTGGAATTTTCACCAATTTATCAGAAAAACGTCCTTTTCCATCGCCTAAAATTCCACCACCAATTAAAACTTGTAAAGCTGGCGCTTGTAAATTCCCTACTTTAATTGACATTCCTTGAAAACCAATATGAGCCATATTATGTTGCCCACAAGCATTCATACAACCACTAATTTTAATGGCAATTTCTTTGTTATTTACATACTGTGGATATTCTTCTTCCAACACTTTTTCTAAAACAACTGCAATTCCTGTACTACTAGAAATTCCTAAATTACACGTATCTGTTCCTGGACATGCAGTAATATCTGCTGTGGAATTATAACCAGCATTTGCGAAACCTAATTTTTGAAGTTCCACATAGAAAAATGGCAATAATTCCTCTCTTATATGACGAATTAAAATATTCTGTCTTAAGGTTAATCGAATTTCATTTGCAGCATATTTTTTAACCAAGTTAGCTAATAATCTAGCTTTTGGTGTGTAAAAATCTCCCAAATGAATTTTTAAACCAATCGCGAATAAACCTTTTTGTTTTTGTTTGATGACGTTTGTTTCCTTCCATTTGTTGAAGGCTTTTTCATCTTCAATTTTTACAGACGGAATTTCAACTTCTTGAAAAGCGATTGGTTGTTCAAATGCTGTTGTATCAACTTTAAACGTTTTGTTTTCTAAAGCATCAACTTCATCAGCAACTAATTGTAAAAAAGCATCAACTCCCAAATCTTTTACTAAGAACTTTAACCTTGCTTTTGCTCTTTTTGCACGTTCTCCAAATCTGTCGAAAATTCTTAAAACACCTTCAATAGTTGGTATTAAAACATCTTCTTCTAAAAAATCGTAAATAACATCTGCATGTCTTGGTTGTGATCCTAAACCACCACCTAACAATACTTTAAAACCTTTTTTAGTAATTCCGTTTTCCGTTTTAACTTTTGCAATAAAACCTAAATCGTGAATAAAACTGATTGCTGTATCATCATCTGTACCTGAAAAAGACATTTTAAATTTACGACCCATTTCCTGACAAATTGGGTTTCTTAAAAAGAATTTAAACGTAGCATCTGCATAAGGTGAAACATCAAAAGGCTCATTGACATCAATTCCTGCAGTTTCTGATGCTGTGATATTTCTTACTGCATTTCCACAGGCTTCACGTAAAGTAATATCATCTTTTTCTAATTGCGCCCATAATTCTGGAGTTCTGTCTAAACTAACATGATGAATTTGAATATCTTGTCTTGTTGTAATATGCAATCTTCCTCGAGAATATTCATCTGAAACATTGGCAATTCTATGCAATTGCTCGCTAGTAACTTTACCAAAAGGTAATTTTATACGAATCATTTGTACACCAAATTGACGTTGACCATATACACCTCTTGCCAAACGAAGACTTCTAAAACGTTCTTCGTCTATTTTACCTTCCTTAAAAAGCTGAATTTTTCTTTCTAATTCTAGAATGTCTTTTTCTACGACTGGATTTTCTATTTCTGTTCTAAAACTTTGCATAAAAGCCCCTTCTAACTTCCCCAAAGGGGAAGAACTCTTACTCGGGTGTAAGAATATTGTTAATAATTTTCTGATTAAAAGGTTTTTGAAACCTTACAATACTTTTTTAATTTTCATTTTTAGCAAACAAGCTAAATCCCCCCTTTGGGGGTTAGGGGGCTTATAAAACCTACACCAACTGTATTGTTAGTTTTTGGATTGATTAGAATAAAAGAGCCATTAGATTTATTTTGTTGATAAGAATCTACCAATAATGGTTTGCTTACTTTCAATTCAATTTCGCCAATTTGATTCAGTTTTAATTCTGATGGATTTTCAGTTTTTCCTGAAAAATCGGTTTTTATAATATTGGACAATTTTGTAATTTTTGCTTGTGCATCATTGACACCATGTTTTATATAATATTTTTGTGATGCTTGCAGAGGACTTGAATCCATCCAACAAATAGTTGCTTTTAATTGTTTTGTTATTGATGGTTCTTCATCAATTTTAACCAACATATCTCCTCTACTTACATTTACATTATCGGCTAAAGTGATAGTTACAGAACTTCCGTTTTTTGCTTTTGCAAACTCTTTGTCAAAAAAATGGATGCTTTTTATTGTTGATTTTGTTTGCGATGGTAACACCACAATTTCATTTCCTACTTCTAAATCTCCTCCATAAATTTTACCTGCATATCCTCTAAAATCATGAAATTCTTCTGTTTTTGGTCTGATTACAGTTTGTACAGGAAAACGAACTTGAGAAACTTCATGAATAGCTGAAGCATCTAAATTTTCTAAATGTTCTAATAATGTTTCGCCTGTATACCAAGGTGTGTTTTCTGATTTTGACACCACATTATCTCCTTGCAAAGCAGATAATGGAATAAAAGTTAAGTTCTGATTTTTGTATTCACTTTTACTTGCTAAATATTCAATTTCGCCTTTAATGATGTTGTATTTTTCTTCGGAAAAGTCTACCAAATCCATTTTATTAATAGCGATGACAACATCTTTAATTCGCAATAAATTATTGATAAAAAAATGACGATAGGTTTGTTCAACAACACCTTTTCTTGCATCAATTAAAACAATAGACGCTTGTGCTGTTGATGCCCCAGTAACCATATTTCTGGTATATTCTATATGACCTGGAGTATCTGCAATAATGAAACTCTTTTTTCTGGTTGAAAAATAAATATGAGCAACATCAATTGTGATTCCTTGTTCACGTTCTGCAACCAAACCATCTGTTGCTAAAGAGAAATCTAAATAGTCAAAACCACGTTGTCTACTTTTTTCTTCAATGGCTTCTAACTTATCATCTGTTAATGATTTTGTGTCATACAACAAACGACCAATTAATGTACTTTTTCCATCATCTACACTTCCTGCAGTTGCTATTTTTAGGTGCCCTAAATCAACATTTTTTGAAGTAGAGACTGTTTGTTTTTTATATGTTTTTGTAATCATTTTTTATTTTTTAAATAGCTTAAAGCTTTTTGAAACCTTAACTGATTTTCTGAAATTTCAATATGCGTTAAGGATTGAAACGACATCCTTTTTGCTTTTTCAGCAAAAAGATATAGTGAAAAGCCTGTTAAAACGCCCAAAAAAATTTCACTGAGATACTGAATCAAGTTCAGCATTAAACCTAAATAGGTTTAGAAATATCCTTGTTGTTTACGTTTTTCCATGGCAGCTTCAGAACGTTTATCATCGATTCTTGCACCTCTTTCTGAAATTGTGGAATCTCTAATTTCTTCGACAACTTTGGTGATATTAATGGCATCAGACAAAACTGCTGCAGTACAACTCATATCGCCCACGGTTCTAAAACGCACCATTTTTTCTAACACCTTTTCCTCTTTATCTCTAAAAACCACTGCATCATCTGCAGACCAAATCATGTTATCTCTCACAAATATTTTACGTTTGTGCGCAAAATAAATCGATGGAATTTCGATATTTTCTTTCTCTATATAACACCAAACGTCTAATTCTGTCCAATTTGAAATAGGAAAAACACGTACATTTTGTCCTAAATCAATTCGTCCATTTAACATATCGAAAACTTCTGGACGTTGATTTTTTTCATCCCATTGACCAAAATCGTCTCTTACAGAAAAAATACGCTCCTTGGCTCTCGCTTTTTCTTCATCTCTTCTTGCACCACCAATACACGCATCAAAACCAAACTCCCCAATAGCATCTAACAGCGTTTCTGTTTGCAACATATTTCTACTTGCATATCTACCAGTTTCCTCTTTTACTCTGCCAGAATCTATATTATCTTGAACGTTTCTTATAATTAATTCGACACCTAATTCTTTGGTTAACTTATCTCTAAATGCAATTGTTTCAGGAAAATTATGACCAGTATCTATATGCATTAAAGGAAAAGGAATTTTTGCTGGATAAAATGCTTTTTGCGCTAAACGCACTAAAGTGATGCTGTCTTTGCCACCAGAAAAAAGCAACACAGGTTTTTCAAATTGCGCAACAACTTCTCTAAAAATATAAATGGCTTCGCTTTCTAAAGCTTCTACTTGTATTGTATTTTGATTCATAAAAAAGGCCCATCCTAGCCTTCCCAAAGGGAAGGAACTCTTACTCGGGTTTTGTAAGAATTTTCTGTGTTTTGTTGTTTCTTAAATTGTTTCATTTCTTAAATGTGCAAACCACATTCTCTGTTGCTTTCTACCTTTGTTGGGTCAAAATATTTGAATTCGTTTGGCAACCCTTTTTCTTCTAAATAAGCATCTAATTCCTCATCTGAACTATTGTAAAATGGACTTACTTTTATAATTCCATCTTTACTAATTGAAACAACATCTATACTATTTCTAAAGGCAGTTTGCCCTTTTCTTAAGTTTGTAAACCAAACATCTGGTTTGTGTTCTTGCATTGCTCTTTGAAAAGGTTCTAGTTTTACTTGTTCAGTAAAAAGTGTGTGTTTTTCATCATCTATTGAAGGAACTCCTAAAACAACATCTCTATGTGCAACTGTTTGTTTTGGTACATATAATTGAATGTTTAAGTTCAGTTTTTGAATGATTTCTTCTGCGTGTTTATACGTCTGAATTGTATTATAACCAGTGTCACACCAAATTACTTTAATATCTTTCTTCACCTCAGTAACAGCATTTAAAATAGCTACTTCATAAGGACGAAAATTTGTAGTAATAATTGGATTTTTGGCATAAGAAATTGCCCAAGAAATAATTTCTGATGGACTTTTATCTTGTAATTCTTTATTGATTTTATCTACATCTAAACTCATTATTTGCCCCATTTTATTTTGTTCCAAATTCTTTCATGAAAAAAATATAAAACTAGTTTCGTTAAAAAATCTACTGTAGCAATTGATGCTGCCAAAACAATTTTACCCGTTACTAAATAGGAAACCACTAAAGTGTCTAACGTTCCTACAATTCTCCAGCTTAATGCTTTTGCTATGCTCCTTATGGGTTTTTCTGAAGATAAATCTTCCTCAAAACTTTGTTTTGCTATTTTTTTACTAAAAATCATTTGATCTGCAATCATAATATTTTATAAATATTATTACCCTATTTAATTAGTAGGGTATGCAAACATATATCTTTTATTTTTAAAATATAGTATTACTTTTCTAAAATGTATATTTATCCTATCGATTTACTAGATTAATAATTAAAAGTTGTATTATTTGAAGATTTCGAAATACTAAAAGGTTTTAGTTAAAGAATATATTTTATTGTAAAATTAAGTGCAAAAAAGATAAAAAAACTTTAAAAAGTCTTTCCGATTGTAAATTGAAGTGGAATTGCAACACCAGAATTTCTAGTAAAAATATTTCCATTTGAATAATGCATAATTCTTAACTCGAAATTATATTCTCTTTTTTCTCCAAAAAAAACACCAAAACCCATGGTGTCTTGATAGGTAATATTTGGTCCTGTTTTAGAGTTGTCAATATCACTTTTTGAAATATATGCAGGACCAATAATAGAATAATTTGCATAAAAATCGAAGGTGGGTTTTCGCCATAAATAAAAACGTAAAACAGGGAAAATTGACAAAGCAAATACATCTGTGCCTTCTCTAGATTGAAAATAGGTTGCACTTGCTCCCCAATCTAAAGAAAATATTTTTTCTGATCTATACATTAAACGTTGATATGTTAAAGACAATGCATGTTGTGCTTTTACATCTCCTACCCAAAAAATGGGAATTCCAAAACTCTCGAAATCACCAACAGGCAAACTCATTCCAAAAAACTGATTGAACCCAAAACCAATTTCTCCTGTTCCATAACTTACTTGAAAAATATTCTTTGGAAAGAAATAGTCGTTTTTTGCGTATTCAGCTGCTGTCTTATCATCAACTTGTTGCAAATGATACTCAAAACCCAGGGTTGCTTGTGAAATTGAAGGTTGATTATTCTTAGTTGATTTAGGCAAAAATGTTCCATTTGCTGATAATCTCCATTTGTTTGACAATCGATATTGAACACCAAAACCATAGAGTAAACTCGCAAAATGTGCATCCTCATAAATAACTTGATCGTTAATTGAAAAACCAAATCTGGTTACGTTTGCAACACCAACTTCTGCAAACAAATTAAATTTAGGATTAATTTTAAAATCTTTTTTTAGTGATAAAGACCATGCATTTATCCAGACACTTCTTTCATAACCAATGTTATTTACATTATCATATTTAAACCAAGAAGCTGGTCTCATGGTTCCAAATTGCACAGACAAATCTTCCTTAATTTTATGGCCTAAAAGCAGTCTGCCAGAAAATCGATTTTTGCTAAAGGTTTCAGTGGCAAAACCATCAATTAAATTATCATTAGAAAAAGGATAAAATATGCCTCCAAAATTTAAACTGTAATAAGAGTTTGCTAAAAAATTAGTGAATTTAGTTTTAGGATTTTCTTTCTTATTGTCTTGACCAAAAAATGGAATGGTAAAAAATATAAAGAGAAGGTATCCAATTTTTTTCATGAAGAATGATCTAACTATTGTCAAGCATAAAAATGTACTATTTACTTAAATCTGCTAAAGTTGTATTTCTAAATATTTGCAAAGAACTGTCTCTAACTTGCATCATTAGTTTGTGAACAGCACAAGCATTTTCATCAGGACAATCATCACATTTTTCATAAAAATTTAAGCTTACACAAGGAACCATAGAAATTGGGCCTTCCAAAATTCGCATTATGGTTGTCATTTCAATTTCGTTAGAAGGTTTTAATAGATAATAACCTCCACCTTTTCCTTTTTTAGAACCCAACAAGCCATTTTTACGAAGTGTTAACAAAATACTTTCTAAAAATTTAAGTGAAATATTTTCACTTTTAGAAATCGTAGCAATAGCTACAGGCGTTTTATGCTCTTGTTTTGCTAAAAAAGTAAGCGCTTTTATGCCGTATTTTGTTTTCTTTGATAACATGCAACTAAAGTAATCAAATTCCCTTAATTTTAGTTGACTGTATGACTTTTTTCTAGTTCGTAAAATGTTGCTTGTACATAATCGTTTGCATCACCAGAATTATTACCTTGATACAAACCTGCTTTAAAATACATATATTGGCCACCAACATCATAACCACTGTTGCTCATATCTACAGTTTTTGTAAGATCTGGTTTGCCATCTCTAGAAATGGTAACTGTCAACAAATTATTTACAGTTTTAATTTTATAAGAAAACTTTTCATTTAAGGCAATTCCATCTGTTGGGTTTGCTGCAGAATTGCTTCTAGAACCAATTATTTCAACCCATTGTTCGCTGCCAAAACCATCTCTTGGCTCATGAGCAAAATAAATTGAGCCCAAATCATTATTAGGTAATTTTCTATAATATAGCCTAACAGGTTCATCATCATTTGCATGAATTTGACCAATAATTACTCTACCAACTTGACCAGAACTTCCTGTAGTTGTAACATAATTTACGGCTAAAGTTGCATCCATTTCACCATCAAAACCAGCTGCAGCATTTTTATCTGAACTTGGTGCAGAACCAAAAACCCAATTATTTTTATTGACACCTTGGGTACTTATATTTGTATTTGTACCTCTTAACATTTCTCGTAATTCTACTCTTGTATAACTTGTATTTGCTGATGTTTTAAAACCAGCAACTGGACATTTAAAAACCAAACCTCCATCTGCAGCAGTATAGAAGTAATTATTATTTTGATACCCATCAGTCATTTCACTCACTGAAATTGTTTTAGCAAAACCACTTCCATTATTTTCTGGTGTGTTTAGTTTCCAAGTAGATAAATCGAAATTTTGTGATGGTGGTTTATTTGGATCTAAAGTGCCTGAATTATTCATTTTAGCTGCTTGCTTAATTGCAATAGTGTTTGATAAGCTACCACCAATAACTGTAATAGTTCCAGTGCGCACTTCTGCGTTAGGATTTGCGTTTACTGTAACATTTATAGAACCATTATTAGTGCCAAACCTTGGTGTTAATGTTACCCAGTTGACATCTACTTCTGTAAACCAATACATATTTGCTGTTATATTTACAGTTTGTTTTTCTTGATTTGAAGAAAAATCTGCTAATGTTGCTACTTCTAATTTAGCTTCAGCAACACCTTCCCCATTAGAGACGTTATCATCAGTACAAAACACAAAACTAAAAAATGCAATAGCTACTAAAACTAATTTGAAACTTTTTCTCATAATACAGGTAATTTTATTGCTGTAGTGTAAAGATATAATAATTGGTTAACCAATTATTATTTTTAACAGTTAAAAAAAAATTAAATAAATGAGAAAATTTTTTACAAAATTAATTGCTTTGTAATGCTTGTTTTATGTCAGCAATAATATCAGTAATATTTTCTAAACCTACAGAAATTCTTACCAAACCATTGGTAATCCCTACTTCTAACCTATCTTCTTCAGATAAACGTCCATGAGTTGTAGAAGATGGATGTGTAACAATGGTTCTTGTATCGCCTAAGTTTGCTGATAAAGAACACATTTTTATATTGTCTAAAAATTTTCTACCAGCTTCCAAACCACCTTTAATTTCAAAAGCGACAATATTCCCACCTAATTTCATTTGCTTTTTGGCAACTTTATATTGAGGATGGGATTTTAAAAAAGGATATTTCACCATTTTTACGTGTTCACTTTTTTCGAGGAATTTCGCTAATTTTTTAGCATTTTTAGCATGTTGTTCTACTCTAACTGATAACGTTTCTAAACTTTTAGATAAAACCCAAGCATTAAAAGGAGACATAGCAGGCCCTGTATTTCTGGCAAATAAATAGATTTCTCGCATTAAATCTGCTTTCCCAACTGTAACTCCACCTAAAACCCTTCCTTGACCATCAATTAATTTTGTGGCTGAATGGATTACCAAATCTGCCCCAAATTTAATGGGTTGCTGTATATAAGGTGTTGCAAAACAATTGTCTACAACATAAATTAAATTGTGTTTTTTACAAATTTTTCCAATCAACTCTAAATCTAAAATATCAACTCCAGGGTTTGTTGGCGATTCTATATAAAGAATTTTTGTATTTTCTTTAATTAAACTTTCTAACAAATCAACTTCATCTACCTTAAAATAAGACGTTTCAATATTCCACTTTGGTAAATATTTGGTAAACATATTGTGTGTGGATCCAAACACAGATCTGCAAGAAACCACATGATCGCCAGCACTTAACAAAGCTGCAAATGTTGTAAAAATGGCTGACATTCCTGTTGCAAAAGCATACCCAGCTTCTGCTCCTTCCATTTTTACAATTTTATCTACAAATTCTGTGGTGTTTGGGTTGGTGAATCTGCTGTATAAATTACGTTGTTTTTCTTCTGCAAAAGAAGCTCGCATTTCTTCAGCATCGTCAAAAACGAAACTAGAAGTTACATATAAAGGTGTTGAATGTTCAGAAAATTGACTTCTTTCTGTTTGTGTTCTAATGGCTTCTGTTTCGAAATGTTTGCTCATATATTATAATCATTTATCCTGCAAGGTCTTTTTTTTGACCTTGTAGGTATTTTGTTTATTGAAAAGTATCTACAAAATTTTTGGAAATATTACAGAAGAAATGCTAACATAAACTATACCTACAAGGTTTTTGAAACCTTGCAGGAAAACGCTAGTTATTATGTTTTGCCAATCTTAAAATATCACCAAAAACACCTCTTGCAGTTACATTTGCTCCTGCTCCTGCTCCTTGAATTACAATGGGTTGCTCTCCATAAGATTCTGTATAAATTTCAAAAATTGCATCAGAACCTTTTAAAGAACCTAAAGGAGTATTTGTAGCAATGGATACTAATTTTACTTCTAAATTTCCTTTTTCTTGAGATAAATCTCCACTCAATTCGCCAATATAACGTAAAACGTGATTTGGTTTTTGATTGTCTTTTAAGGTTTGATATTCTTCGTTCAGCAATTCTAAATTTCCTAAAAAATCAGTTGCAGAACCTGCTCTTAACTTCTTGGGAATTAAATTCTGAATGTTAACTTCATCCAATTCGTTTTCTAATTCTAATTCTCTTGCTAAAATTAACAATTTTCTGGCAACATCATTTCCACCTAAATCTTCTCTAGGATCTGGTTCTGTAAAACCTTTGTCAATGGCTTTTTGTAAGGTTGATGAAAACGAAACTTCATCCGAAGAAAAAGTATTAAATAAATAACTTAAACTTCCTGAAAAAACACCTCTAATTTTAGTGATATTTTCTCCTGATTCGTGCAAAAGTCGAATCGTATCAATTAAAGGCAAACCTGCACCAACATTGGTTTCATATAAATATTGTTTTTTATATTCTTTTAATTTTGCTCTTACTTCTTTATAAAAATCAAAAGATAATGTATTTGCTATTTTGTTGCAAGAAACCAAATCGAAACCTGCTTCAATTAACGGAATATAATGGCTTACAAAATTCACGCTTGCAGTATTATCAACCGCAATTAAATTTTCAAAATGATGCTCTTTTGCAAAAGCAATAATATCACTTACAGTAACATTCTCAGTACCTTTATTGATTAAATTTTCTTGCCAATTTTTACAAACTCCATTTTTAGCAAGCAATACTTTCTTAGAATTAGCCACTGCAAAAACATTCAACTGAATTTTTCTTCGTTCTAAGACCGATTGCGTATTTTCTATAATTTGATCAATTAAAGTAGCACCTACCAAACCTTTCCCAAAAATGGCGATGTTTATTTTTTTAGTAACTCCAAAAACTTGCCCATGAATTACATTTACAGCTTTGTTCAGTTCTGTTTTTTTAACCACTAAACTTACATTTCTACCAGTAACTGTATTATTGAATAAAAGTGGTACAATTTGGTTTTTGATTAGGGCATTATAAGGATGATGAAACTCACTCAAATCTTGCCCAATTATTGAGATTACTGCAACATTATCAACTATAGAAATATGATTTACATCTTGTGCATAAAAGTCATTTTCGAACTCCTTTTCTAAAGCATAGATAGCTTCTTGGGCTCTTTCTGCTTCAATAATTAAACCAATTCCTCTTTCTGATGAACCTTGAGAAATAATACTTACACTAATATTTTTATCACTTAAAGCTTTAAAAATTCGGGCATCAACACCCACTTTTCCTAACAAACCTCGTCCTTCAAAATTCAACAAAGCAACATTATCAATTGTAGAAATAGATTTTATACCTTTTGTTGATGATTCTGCTGTGATTAAAGTGCCTTTGTCTTCTTTATTAAACGTATTTAAAATTCTAAGATTGATGTTTTTTTCTAATAATGGAATAATAGTTTTTGCGTGTAAAATAGTCGTACCAAAATTTGCTAATTCGTTTGCTTCAGAAAATGATAACTGTTCTATTTTTTTTGCATCAGCAACCAAATCAGGATTTGCTGTAAAAATTCCACTAACATGTGTGTAATTTTGCAACTCATCTGCATCTAAAAAATTAGCGATTAAAGCTGCTGTATAATTACTTCCATTTCTGCCTAAAGTTGTGGTTTCCCCTTTTTTGTTCGATGATATAAAACCTGTAACAATATTTAGTGTATCCTTATTTTCTTTAAAATATTTGATCGTATTTTCTTTAGAAACAGGAATTATTGGCTGAGCATTTCCAAAATTTTCATCAGTAATAATTAAATTTCTGGCATCTGTTGTATTCGCAGAAATTTCTTCTTGCGCTAACAAACTCGCTACTAATTTTGCTGATAAAATTTCACCTTGAGCTAAAACCTCGTCTTTAATTTTCTGGCTAAAATCACCTAACAAAGAAACACCTTCAAAAATGGTAGAAAGTTTTGAAAATTCTTCGGAAAAATCAACCTTATTATTTGGTTCTTGTTGATACTTCTTAAATTTTTCGAACTTGTTTTTATACTCTTTTTTAGCAGCAGCTTTCTTTAAAATGGCTTCTAAATCTTTTGTTGAATTCCCTCTTGCAGAAACAACAATCGTAATTTTCTCTTTATTTTGATGTTTACTTTTTATGATTTCTATTACATTCTCTAAACCTTTTCCATTGGCTAAAGATGTACCTCCAAATTTAACAACTTTCATTTTTTTCTTTCTATACTCTTTATTGAAAATAGGTTCAATAATGGTTTGTAATTGGTCATATTCAATTAAAAAAGCATCATGACCATGCACCGAATTTATTTCATTATAAGTAACATTTGCTTTTGTTAATGCCAACTTTTTGTGTGTTTGCTTGTTTTCTTCAGCTGTAAAAAACAAATCAGAATCCACACCAATAATGTGAATATCTGCCTCAATTTTATCTAAAATATCAATTTTTAAAGTATCATTATTAGTTACATCAATAGATCTAAGCAACTGATTCATCAATTTATAAGAAGACAATTGATAACGTTCTTGCAACTTTTTTCCATGATGTAACAACCAACTTTCTACATTAAAAACGGTTGAATTTTCTTTTTTAGAGCGATGAAAACGTTCTTTAAAAGAAGCAGGAGTTCTGTAACACAACATAGCATGCATTCTTGCATCGTGCACAGGATTGCTAGAATTTAGTAGAAATTGCTCTTGAATTTGACAATTTGCAATGAGCCAATCTGTAGATTTCCAATCTGTGGCAATTGGTAAAAAATGTTGAGTTAATTTGTTTTTTAAAACCATCATTTCCCAAGCAATTCCACCACCTAAAGAACCACCAATTAACGCAAAAAGCTTATCGATTTTTAATTGTTTTAATCCAATTAAAAAAATATTAGCAATATCTCTAGCAATAAAACTTTTGTAATTTTCAATTAAAAAGCCATCAAAACCATTTCCAGGAATGTTAAAAGATAGAATTGTATACACATTTGTATCGATAGTTTTATCAATACCAATAATATCTTTCCACCAACCATTTTCTCCAGCAACATCACTATTTCCAGTTAATGCGTGATTTACTAAAATTACTGGAGCAGCCCCTAATTTTTGACCAAACAATTGATAACTTAATTGTAGGTTCTTAAATTGAGTTCCACTTTCTGTAGTGAAATTATGTATGATGATATGTTCTAATGGATGTGCCAAATTTGTTACAATTAATACCTACAAGGTTTTAAAAACCTTGCAGGATATAATAAATTATATTTTAGAAAAAGCCTCTTTTAAATCTGCTTTTAAATCTTCTAAATCTTCAATACCAACAGACAAACGAATTAAATCTTGACTAACACCTGCACTATTTTGCTGTGCTTCATCTAACTGTTGATGAGTTGTACTTGCTGGATGAATAATTAGGGATTTTGTATCACCAATATTTGCCAATAAAGAAAAGAGTTTTGTTGTATCTGCAATTACTTTTGCAGCTTCAAAACCTTTTTTAGGTCCAAAAGTTACAATGCCACTTTGTCCTTTTGGTAAATATTTATCTGATAAAGATTTGTATTTACTACTTCCTAAACCAGGATAATTTACCCAAGCAACTTCATCTTGCTCTTCCAACCATTTTGCTAATGCCAACGCATTTGTTGAATGTTGTTTAATTCTAACTGGTAAAGTTTCCAAACCTTGAATAATATTAAACGCATTTGTTGGACTTAATGCTCCTCCAAAATCACGTAAGCCTTCTAATATCAATTTAAAAATAAAAGAAGCTGCACCTAAAGTTTCATAGTATTTTAAACCATGATATCCTGCAGAAGGTTCTGTAAACTCAGGGAATTTTCCATTTGCCCAGTTAAAAGTTCCTGCATCAATAATTGCGCCTCCTAAAGAAGTTCCTTGTCCACTAATATATTTTGTAAGTGAATGAATTACTAAATCTGCACCATGTTTTATTGGATTTAATAAAGCTGGAGTTGCTACAGTATTATCAACAATAAAAGGTACTTCAGCTTTTTTTGCTTGTGCAGAAATTGCTTCTAAATCTAATACATCTAACTTCGGATTTCCTAAAGATTCAATAAAGATTGCTCTTGTATTATCTTGCACAGCTTTTCCAAAATTTTCTGGATTAGAAGCATCTACGAAAGTGGTTGTAATTCCAAATCTTGGTAAGGTAACATTTAACAAGTTATAGGTTCCACCATACAAACTGCTGGATGCTACAATATGATCTCCCGTTTTTAAAAGCGTTAACAAACCTGTAGCAATTGCTGCAGTTCCAGAAGCAAAAACAACGGCTCCAATTCCACCTTCTACAGCCGCTAAACGATCTTGTAAAATTTGGTTTGTTGGGTTGTTTAAACGTGTGTAAATAAACCCTAATTCTTTTAAAGAAAATAAGTTTGCTGCGTGCTCTGAATTGTTAAAAACATACGCTGTAGATTGATAAATAGGAACTGCTCTTGTTCCTCCATTTGCTTTTACATCATGCCCTGCATGTAATGCGTTTGTTGCTAATTGTAATGTACTCATTTTTCTGTTTTTTTGAGTTAATAAATAATTAAACCAAAAGTCAAAACATCAATTTTTTTGATGTATGTACTAGAAAAATGTTATTAAGAAAAATCAAACGCTTCAGAAATGAAACATTCTTTTTTTGTTATCTATCCAATCTCTTTTATGAGATGCTGAAATGAATCCAGCACTTTGGGTAGAATTTAGCACCTTCTTTAAAATTCTGAATTGAGTTCAGAACAACAAAGGGTTGCTAAGGTTTCAAAGGGTCTAATCCCTCCACCTTTCTTGATAACATTTCAATAAGTTATTGAACTTTGTGAGTACAAATATTGCAACAGAAAAATTTAGTATCCAAATAAAAAGGTCTTTTTTTTATTATTTATATAGATTTCGTAAAGTTTATAGGCTTCAATTCATCATTCTTTAAAATCAATCCATTTTATCTTCTAAAATTAGTTTATTGATGATGCTATCATAAAAAATTATACATAAAATTGATTCAAATAATAATTTAAACTGTAACTTTGCCAAATAATTAAGAGGAAAATTTGAACTGATTGCAACCTCTTTGTGCTGAATTTATTTCAGCATCTTTCTGAAAAATTCGGTTAGGCTTTTAAAAGATCCTAATACGAGTTCAGGATTAAAAAAAAGCTAAAACAGTATATTTCCATACTTCTTTTAGCTATTTCGCAATCTTTTTTTAATCCTCAAAAAACTAAAAACAAGATAGTTATGTCATATTTATTTACTTCAGAAAGTGTTTCTGAAGGACACCCAGATAAAGTTGCGGATCAGATTTCTGATGCTTTAATTGATAATTTTTTAGCTTTTGATAAAAACAGTAAAGTTGCTTGTGAAACGCTGGTAACTACTGGTCAAGTTATTTTGGCTGGTGAAGTAAAATCGGATACTTATTTAGATGTTCAGCAAATTGCAAGAGAAGTCATCAATAAAATTGGCTACACAAAAAGCGAATATATGTTTGATGGAAATTCTTGTGGAATTTTATCTGCAATTCACGAACAATCTCCAGATATTAACCAAGGAGTTGATAAATCTAATCCTGAAGAACAAGGTGCAGGAGATCAAGGAATGATGTTTGGGTATGCAACTGATGAGACTGAAAACTACATGCCTTTGGCATTGGAATTGTCTCACAGATTGTTAATTGAATTGGCGCTTTTAAGAAGAGAAAACAACGAAATTGATTATTTAAGACCAGATGCAAAAAGCCAGGTAACTATTGAATACTCAGACGATAACGTTCCTCAAGGAATTGATGCGATTGTAATTTCTACACAACACGATGATTTTGTAAAACCGTCATCAAACAGTAAAGAAGATAAAAAAATTGCAGAAGATAAAATGTTGGCAAAAATTAATGCTGATATAAAATCGATCTTAATTCCTAGAGTTATTGCTAAATTACCTGAAAATCTTCAAAAATTATTTACAGATAACATTACGTATCATATAAACCCAACAGGTGTTTTTGTAATTGGTGGTCCTCATGGAGATACTGGTTTAACTGGTCGTAAAATTATTGTTGATACGTATGGTGGAAAAGGTGCTCATGGAGGAGGCGCATTTTCTGGAAAAGACCCAAGTAAAGTAGATAGATCTGGAGCGTATGCAACAAGACATATAGCTAAAAATTTAGTAGCTGCTGGTTTGTGTAAAGAAGTTTTAGTACAAGTTTCGTATGCAATTGGTGTTGCTAAACCAACAAGTATAAATGTAGAAACTTATGGAACAGCAACCATCAACAAAACTGATGGAGAAATTAGCAAAATAGTAGAAACTATTTTTGATATGCGTCCTTATTTTATCGAAAAAAGATTAAAATTAAGAACTCCTATTTATGCTGAAACTGCTGCTTATGGACACATGGGAAGAACTCCAGAAGTAAAAACGGTAACTTTTTCAAATCCTATGGGAGAAACTGTTTCTGAAGAAGTAGAAACTTTTACTTGGGAAAAATTAGATTATGTTGATACTATAAAAGAAGCTTTCAAATTGTAAATAAGCATTTTTTTTAAAACGATAGTAGAACCTTCAAAAAAAATAATTTTGAAGGTTTTTTTTGTACCATTAATTGCATCTCTTTAACATTTATTTAAGAATCCCTTATTTATTGTTTACGTAATTTGGGAACTAATTCAAATCAAATTTAATTATGACAAAAAAAATATTTTCGCGACTACTTTTAGTTGCATTTGTTTTTGGGTTTTCAGCCAATGCTGAAGCGCAATTTTGGAAGAAAAAAAAGAAAGAAGAACCAAAAAAAGTAGCTCCAAAACCAAAATCAAAAGACGGTATTGAACCTTACAGCAAGGTAGTTACAAAAGACCACACAACTGATGAAGGTTTATTTAAAGTTCATCAAAAAGCAGACACTTATTTATTTGAAATACCAGATTCTCTTTTAAGAAGAGAAATGTTAATGGTAACAAGAATCGCTAAAACCGCTAGTAATATTGGTTTTGGTGGTGGAAAAACCAACACACAAGTTTTACGTTGGGAAAAGAAACATAAACAAATTTTATTAAGAATTGTATCTCATGATGTAGTTGCAGATACTCTTTTACCAGTGCATGAAGCTGTGGTAAACTCTAATTTAGAGCCGATTTTATTTGCATTTCCTATAAAAGCATATAGTAAAGATTCTACAGCAACTGTAATTGATGCTACAGAACTATTTTCTTCGGATGTAAAGCCTTTAGGTTTTCCTGATTTTTATAGACGTGCATATCAAGCAACAAGAATGGATAAAGATCGCTCTTACATTGATAGAGTAAGCAGTTATCCTGAAAACATTGAAATTAGACACGTAAAAACATATTTTGCAAACAGAGCTCCTTCAAATAGTGCAGTAGGTTCTATTACTTTAGAAATGAGTAACTCTATGGTTTTATTACCTAAAGTACCTATGAAACGTAGATATTTTGATGAAAGAGTTGGTTGGTTTGCAAGAGGCCAAACTGATTATGGTTTAGCAGATCAAAGAAGTAAAACTGTTCGTTATTTAGATAGATGGCGTTTAGAAGTTAAGGATGAAGACATCGAAAAATTTAAAAGAGGTGAACTAGTTGAGCCTAAAAAACAAATTGTTTATTATGTAGATAGAGCAACTCCAAAAGAATGGGTTCCTTACATTAAACAAGGTATTAATGACTGGCAAGTAGCTTTTGAAGCAGCAGGTTTTAAAAATGCTATTATTGCTAAAGATCCTCCATCTAAAGAAGAAGATCCAGATTGGTCTCCAGAAGATGTACGTTATTCTGTAGTAAGATATTTAGCTTCTCCTATTCCAAATGCAAATGGTCCTCACGTAAGTGACCCTAGATCTGGAGAAATCTTAGAATCAGATATTAACTGGTACCATAATGTAATGACTTTATTACACAACTGGTTTTTTATCCAAACAGCAGCTATCAACCCAGATGCAAGAGGAAACAACTTTAAGACTGAAGTTATGGGACGTTTAATACAATTTGTATCTTCTCATGAAGTTGGTCATACTTTAGGTTTACCTCATAACATGGGTAGTTCTGTAGCATATCCAGTAGACTCTTTACGTTCTAAATCTTTTACAGATAAATATAGTACTGCTCCTTCAATTATGGATTATGCTCGTTTTAACTACGTAGCACAACCAGAAGATAAAGGTGTTGCTTTAATGCCAAATATTGGTGTGTATGATAAGTATTCAATTTCTTGGGGATATAGACCAATCTTAGACAAAGATGCTAAAGAAGAAAAAGCAACTTTAGATGCTTGGATTATGAAACATGCTGGAGACCCAATGTATCGTTTTGGACGTCAGCAAAGAGGTGTAATCGATCCAAGTTCTCAAACTGAGGATTTAGGTGATGATGCTATGAAAGCTTCTATGTATGGTATTAAAAACTTACAAAGAATTTTACCAAATTTAGAAAAGTGGACTTCTGAAAAAGGAGAAAATTATGATGAATTAGGTACAATGTATGGTCAATTATTAGGGCAATTTAATAGATATATGGGTCATGTTGCAGGTAATATTGGTGGTATTTACGAATATTATAAAACATCAGATCAAGAAGGAGCTGTTTATACACATGTACCAAAAGAGCATCAAAGAGAAGCTGTAATGTTTTTAAATGAGCAACTTTTTGAAACGCCAACTTGGATGTTAGATAAAAACATTTTTGGTAAAATTGAATTTACAGGGGCTGTTGAGAGAATTAGAAGTATGCAAGTTCGTATCATGAATGCTGCCTTAAGTGTAGACAGAATGGGTAGAATGATTGAAAACGAAACTTTAAATGGTGATGATGCCTACAATGTTATAACCTTATTTTCTGATTTACGCAAAGGAGTTTGGTCTGAATTGTACAATGGAAAATCTATTGATACCTATAGAAGAAACTTACAGAAAGCTCATATAGAACGTTTAGGATTTTTACTAAACGATGCTGATGATGCTAGAGGACGTGGAGAATTAGGTTCTGTAAATGCAAACCAATCTGACATTAAATCGATTGCAAGAGGCGAATTGAAACGTTTACAACGTGATGCAAAATCTGCTTCATCAAGAGGAAACACTTTAAGACGTTACCACTTACAAGATGTTGTAGATAGAATTGACATGATTTTAGAGCCTAAATAAATCTAGATATTATTACAAATTATTTTAAAACCACACCCAAAAGGTGTGGTTTTTGCTTTAAAAGAATTAAATTGTTATATGATGAAAAAAAAATATTTACTTTATTTAACTTTCTTCTTTTTGAGTATCAATATTTTTTCACAAAATAAAGAGATTGTTTTTCAAATTTTAGATGAAAAAGAAAAAAAACCAATTTCTTATGCAACAATTATTCTACAAGAATTAAAAAGAGGAACTCATGCAGATTTAGATGGTTTTTTTAAAATTCCTGAAAAATATTTAGAAACTATATCTATCAAAATTTCTGCTATAGGGTATACTACAAAAGAACTGAAACTTTCAGATTTCAAAAAAAATGCAATCAATAAAATATTTTTAAAACCTTTTGTAGATAATCTTACTGAAATACTGATTGTTTCATCAAAAAAGAAAGTGAATTTAAGTGCAAAGTCGATTGTTAAAAAGTCGATTGAAAATATTCTAGAAAACTATCCTATAAAACCACATTCTTACATCGGCTATTACAGGGATTATCAGCAACCAACAAACACTAAATATCAAAAAACAAGAAAACTTGGTACGAATCCTAAATACATCAATTTGAATGAAGGAATTGTTGAGTCTTTTGACCAAGGATTTCAAACGAACAAGTTAATGCACGAAAAAAACCAAACAACACTTTATAAATTTAAAGTTAATGAAGATTTTTTAATAGACTCTTTATTAAAAATTCCATACGACAATAAAGCTAATAAATTTTTAAAAGATTTTTCTATAACGCCATTTGGAGGAAATGAGTTAAACATTTTAAATATTACGAATGCTATAAGAAATCACGATACACAATCATTTTCGTTTGTAGATGTTTTAGATAAAAATTTTGTTGAAAATCATACTTTTTATATGCAAAGCACAAAAAACATGAATGGAATTTCGCTTTATGAAATTTCGTTTAAATCTCAAAAAGAGAAAACAAGTTTTGATTATAGTGCAAATGGTAAAATATTTATAGCTAAAAACGATTTCTCTATTTACAAAATAGACTATACTATATTTTATAAAAATGATAAAAAACCACAATATTCTGTCCTTTTAGAATATTTACCAAAAGGCGATAAAATGTTTTTAAACTACATGATGTTTAATAATCTCTTTACTATTAAAAGTACAGATTATTTAAAATTAGAAGGTGTAAGCTATATCAATAAACAAAACGTTTTTAATTTATTTTTTAATAAACCAATATTAGAAAGTTCTTTAAAACCAATTTCTAGAAATATTAAAGTGTATTATAAAAATAAAAGATTAAAAATTAAGAGTTTTCGTTTAGGAAAAGGATCACAAAAAAGAATTCTTTTAAATATAGATAGGAGGCAATTAATAAAAATGGGGATTTTAAATAACAATATAACTGAAAAAGAACTTAATGAAAACTTAAGGTTTGAATTGAAAAATATTAAAGCTCTAAATGGCATGATTGTAAATGATCCTACAACTTTTGAGTTTTATCAATATAGAGAATTTTTTGTACAAGAAGTTTTTGAAAATAAAAATTTACCAATAGATGGCAACTTTATAGATAAAATTTTACCAATTTCAAAAGCAACAGAAAATCCCATGAATTTTAAAAACGAATACTGGCTAAATTCACCCTTAAAAAACGCCTACAAAATTGAGTAACATTTTCAAAATTACATAAAATTATTCTCAACAATTTGTTGCCAAATCACTTTAAAAAGTAGCCTATATTTGCAGCATATTATTTTTTATGAATCACACACTATTATCTTCACCTCTTCAAGGATTTACAGATTATAAATTTAGAAATGCATTTCATCATTTTTTTGGTGGTATAGATACTTTTTATGCGCCTTATATTCGATTGAATGGGAAATTGGTGATTAAAAATTCCTATCAAAAAGATATTCTACCAGAAAATAACAGCACATTAACTGTAATTCCGCAAATAATTACCAATGATGTTGATGAGTTTTTATTCGTTGCTAAATATGTTAGAGAACTAGGCTATAAAGAATTAAACTGGAATTTAGGCTGTCCATATCCAATGGTTACCAAACAAGGAATGGGTTCTGGATTGATTAGCGATGCCGAAAAAATAAACAGTATTCTGCATAAAATTCACAATGAATCTGATATTCTTGTTTCCATGAAAATGAGAATGGGTTATGAAACACCCGAAGAAATTTTAGATGTTTTACCCATTTTAGATACCTATCCTTTAAAAAATATTGCTATTCATGCAAGAATAGGAAAACAATTGTACAAAGGAGGAACTGATTTGGAAGCTTTTCAGAAATGTTTGGATAACAGCAAACACAAAATGTATTATAATGGAGATATTACCTCTGTTGCTGCCTTTAAAAAATTACAAAAACGATTTACAACCATAGATCATTGGATGATTGGCAGAGGCTTAATTGCAGATCCTTTTTTACCAAGTATGATAAAAAATGACACCACTGAGTATCCAAAAAATAGATTTGATATTTTTCAAGAATTTCACGAACGTATTTACACTGAATATGATGCAGCACTTTCTGGGCCAACGCCTATAAAAATGAAAATGCTTGGCTTTTGGGAATACTTTTCTAAAAGTTTTACAAATCCGCAGAAAACCTATAAGAAAATTAAAAAAGCACAGAATCCTAAAAAATATGCAATTGCTGTTGAAGAGATTTTAAAGGAAGCTAAGAATGGGTAAAATGTTTGGTTTGATATTAAAATCGAAAAATAGTAACTTCGTGATCAGTTGATATAAATATTAAAACGATATTATATCATTTAAGTTAGTACCAATTAAATTAGATCAAAAATTATCCTTCAATATTTGAATTTATTCAGATTTCTTATTAAAAATTATTTTCTTTTTTGAGTCATCTAATGAAAGTACATATAAATCATCTGACTTTATACAATCTAAAACCTTTTTATACAAATATGTTTTAGATTCATCAGTAATATTTGATGAGCCCATAGAACCAGTTTTAGGATGTACAAACATTAAATATAAATCCTCATTTTTTAGTATTAAAAGGAAATAACAACGAAATCCTCCACTACCTTTTAATCGTTTCTTTATGTATGGATTTTCAGAGTGACCATTTAATCTGGTTTCAGAAGATAAGTCTTTTATTGTCTTATCAAAAAAATAACTTATAATTTCTTTTTGTAACGACTTATATGAATTTTTAGAAATTAATTTTTCAAATTCAACTTTAAAATCTTCTAAACAATATATTACCATTAAACCAGTGAAAGTTCTTTAGTTATTTCTTTAAAACCAGGCATTTCTGGAAGAAAAAACAAAGCCGACTCTAAATCAGAGGAGACTTCTTTTAACTCATCAATAGAATTTTTGAAGTCTTTAACTTCTTGTTTTGCAATCCCTTTACTTCGTATAAAATTCATTGAAACGTATTGACGAATAAGAGAGGAATGCAAATCTCTTGCTGAAGAAATTAGATCATTCGATAATTTTAAACATTCATCATTCAAATTATCAAACCAAGTTAGTTTTTCAATTCTATGGTTTATATCATAAATCTTTAAAGTCTTTTCTTTTAAAAAAGATTTAAAATCAATAATTGCATCTAAAAATTGATTTACGTTTTCCTCATTTAAAAAAGGACTTTTCTTTTCTTCAAATGAAAAATCTCTAACACTTGAAAAAGTATTTTTAATTTCCGACTTATAAGATAAACATTCCATTTTTTTATTTTTTGTAAAGTAAATATACGAGTTTTGGACAAATATATATAACTATTGAAAACAACATATATAAAAAACAGCTAATTTTGTGCCAAATTTAATTTGTATCGCTTTTTTAATAACGTTGTTTTAGTTAGAAAAATTTATATTTACACGATACTTTTTTATAAAAAAAATAACAAAACCTTAAATCCTACCTCAACTTAAACTCCATAAAAACAGGCAAATGGTCTGAAGCTTCCCCAAAGTCATTTAATACTTTTCCTGAAATATATTCGATAGAATTTTTAGTGTAAAAAATATAATCGATTCTTTTATAAGGTGCTTTCGAATCGAATGTGTTTTCAATTTTACCAGCATTAAAAGCAGCATTGCCAACATTTTTCATGGCAAACATTTTTTGAATTATTGCTGATGGGTCGTTGGCTTCTGAATTAAAATCACCCAATAAAATGGTTGGGTATTGATCTTTATATTGATTAAAAAATTTGATAACTTCCTCAAATTGTTTCACTCTTGTTGGTTTATCAAAAGCTTCTAAATGAACATTAATCACCATAATTTCTTGATTATTTAAAACCACTTTTACAACTTGTGCTAATCGTTCTAAATAAAAAGCATTTCTGTAAAAAGGAGCATCTGCAACTCTTTGCAAGACAATTCTTTGTTGCTCTTTTATAGGATATTTACTAATAATAGATTGCCCAGAAACTACTTTGCCAAAGTGCATGGAAATTGGCCAATAAGGAAATGGCACATAGTGTTCATCCCAATTGATACTTCTTGCTCTGTAAGGAAAACCCAAGTTGGCAATTTGTTCTTCTTGATTTATATGATAACTCCTATTTGCATCATAATCTATTTCTTGAAACGCAATTATAGTGGGATTTACTTTTGCAGTTTCGTCCAACACTTTTTGCAAATTTTCATCAAATAATTCTTTAGGTTTTGCAATAGGTCTGTTATTGGTCATGCCACTTAAATAGCCAATATTATAGGTTACAATGCTAAAAATTGAATCGTTTTTAGGTTGATTTTGAACATCAATCTTACTTAAAGAAATATATTCAGAATCGTTTAAAGTTGGTGACGAAGCCCAAAAATAAAAGGCAACAAAAACAAGGATCAACAAAAAAAGAACTCTAAAAATTAGTTTTAAGAAACGTTTCATTCGATTTCTGGTGTATTTTCTGGTGGAGTATCATTCTTAAAATCCGTAAGAACTTTACTGATTGAAGCATCAATTTTTGCTTGACTTGTGTCATACTTTGGTGATAAGTTACTCTTATCAGGAAATTGCTCAATAGTAACTGTAGTTGATGGAAATGCAAATTCTACACCCAATTCTGCAGCTAATTTAATAATAGCCATATGCAACCTATGTTTTGAGGTTTGCTCTGTACTCCAAGCCAAACTCTTAAAATATACATTCACCATGATTAACAAAGCTGAGTCTCCAAAACCTGAAAACTCCACATTATAAGAATCTGAACGCGTTTCTGGATGCTCAATAACAATTTGTCTTACCCCATTTACAAAGGCTTCAATTAATGCTGGAGGCGTGTCATAACGTACACCTAAATTAGTATTGTAACGTCTAAACAAGCGCAAACCTTTGTTATTCACCACCATTTCCGACAATTTACTATTTGGAATTTGATAAATAGAAGTATCTGCAGCTCTAACTCTGGTAGATCTAAAACCCACTTTTTCTACAGTCCCTACAACTTCACCAGCTTCAATCCAATCATCTATATGAAAAGGCTTGTCCATAAAAATCATAATGGTTCCAATCAAGTTTTTTACAGTATCTTGAGATGCCAAAGCAACAGCTAAACCTCCAATAGTTGCACCAGCAATAAGGGTTGTTGTATCTACACCAAACAATCTTAACACATTAAAAAAACCAACCACAAGCACAAGTCCTGTTAAAAAGTTATGCAAAATTGGTACTAATTGGTCATCTAACCTTCCATGAGTTTTCTCAGTAAATTCACCATAAATTTGCATTATAACTTTTACCAATTTCAAGAAAACGTAAATCCAAAAGATAGTTCTTGCAATATTAATGGCGAGAAAAACCCATGCATTTACTTCCAACGAAAATTGTAAAGACGGAAAAATAAGATCTACAAACCCTAAAGCAACTAATAAACTTATTGGGTGTGCCAATTTTTTAAGCACTATTTTAACTTCAAAATTAAGGTTTGTTTTTGTTATTTGATGTTGTACTCTTTGCAAAACCCAAAAGGCAATTTTTTTAGTTAACGCAAAAATTAACAGAGCAATTCCAAATACCAATAATAAAGCTACAAGCTGCCAAAGCTCAATTCCAAGAATTTTTTTATGACCATAAACAGGAATACTGTCTTGCAATTCTTCTACATACCAAGGAAAAACGTTGCTGTAAATTGCATCGATTTTTGCGACTGTTTCACTAGAATAATACCAGTTACTATTAATTTTTTCTAAATAAATATCTGGCATTCTATCAGGAAACAAAATGTACCTTGCGTATGCTGTATATCCTGTAGAATCTACATATTTAGGATTCGTTGTTATCTTCTTTAAATCTACATATAAACCTTTTCCATCTAAAATTTTCTTGATTTTAATTGCCTTTCTTACAGCAATATTTTCTTCTAAACCGTAAATTGTTTTAGCTGCTTTTTTAGGTTGATAAGAGTCTTGCTGTAAAAAATATAAGTGCGTTGTTAAAGTTGCATTTGGGTTGCTTAAATCTACTTTTACACTATCTAAAGATTGTATTTGTGCTAAAGTTATTAGAGGAAAAAATAATAAAAGCCAGAGTTTTCTTTTCATAGTAGCTGTTGTTAAAGTGAGGTTAAAAACAATACAAATTTAAACCTTTTCTGTTTTCTGATGTCAAAGATGCACAAATAAAAAACAATTCATAAATTTTATAAAATGAAAAAAATAATAACAGTATTGATTTTAACGCTTGCATTCTCAATTACTACACAAGCTCAAAAAAAAGGTGGTAAAAACCCAGTTGATAAAATGTTGAAAAAAATGACAACAGATTTGAGCTTAACAGAAAGTCAACAAAAAGAAATTAAACCTCTTTTAATTGCACAAATGGAAGACAGAAAAATGATGAAGCAAAAAAGAGAGGAATTACAAAATTCTGGTGAAAAACCAACAAAAGCTGAGCGCACAAAAATGAAAGAAGAGAGAGAAACCAAAGAAGCTGCTATGAATACTAAAATGTCGCAAATTTTAGATAAAGAGCAATTCGAAAAGTTTCAACAAATGGTAGCAGAAAGAAAAGAGAATGCGCAAGGAAAGAAAAAGAAAAAAGATAATAAGTAAAAAAATAGTTTTTTAATTTTGGTTGATTAGAAAATTTTAAAAACTCGAATCTATAAATTGATTCGAGTTTTTTTTGATTAGAAAATTAATGTTAAAACAATGTTAATCAATTATTTAAATTAAACCTTTTTACTTTTTTAAGGTCAAAGAAGAGAACATTATTAACAATTTAAAATTTTATAACATGAAAAAATTAGCAAGTATTTTAGTTTTAGTATTCGCATTTACAATAACAACTCAAGCTCAAAAAAAGGGCAAAAGAGATCAAAACAATCCAAAATTTACTATTGAACAACGTACTGAATTAGCTGTTAAAAAAATGACGTTGGCTTTAGATTTAACAGAAAAACAACAAAGTCAAATCACTCCTTTCATAAAGGCACAAGCAACAGCAAGAAAAGCTGCCATGGAAAAAAGAAAGCAATATAGAGATGAAGAGAAAAAACCTTCTGCAGACGAAATATATGCTATGAAAAGCAATCAATTAGATAATAGAATTGCTTTTAAAAATAACATGAAAGATATTTTAAACAAAGAGCAATTTGAAAAGTTTGAGAAAATGGCAAAAAACCGCGCTCAAAAAGGGAGAGAAATGATGAAAAAAGGCCTTAAAAAAAGAAGAATGGCTGAAGATAAAAGATAATAAAAAAATTAGTTTGGTTGATTAGTTTTAAATAAAACCCGGTTTTTGAATTGAAATCGGGTTTTTGATGTTTGACGTATTTTGCGTTAGGGATTGAAATGGCATCCTTTTTTTATTAAGAATGAAATTGATATGTAAACATTGAGATTGCCACAAAAAGTAAAAACTTTGTTTGCAATGACAGTAAAATAAAAAAAGATATAATGGAAAGCCCGTTAAAACGCCCAAAAAATAAAATTCCTATTCTTTAAACCAACTTGAATATTTTACATAATTATTGGCAATTCTATCAATCTCGCCAGAAATTAATTCTTGGGATATATCTTTTACTTTTTTAGCAGGAACTCCAGCATAAATACTACCACTTTCTACTCTCGTATTTTTAGTAACTACAGCTCCTGCAGCAATAATGGAATTTGATTCTACAACACAATCGTCCATAATAATGGAACCCATTCCTACCAAAACATTATCATGAATTGTGCAACCATGTACAATTGCATTGTGGCCAATGGAAACATTATTGCCAATGGTTGTTGGCGATTTTTGATATGTTGCATGGATTACTGCTCCATCTTGAATGTTTACTTTGTTGCCGATTTTTATAAAATGGACATCGCCTCTAATTACTGCATTGTACCAAATTGAACATTCTTTTCCTAGTGAAACTTCGCCAAGGATTGTTGCGTTTTCTGCCACAAAACAGTCTTCTGGAATTTGTGGATATTTGTTATTTACTGATTTTATGATGGGCATAGTTTAGTCTTTAAAGATGTTTTTCAAATTTACCAAAGCAATATTTATTATCAAAAATATTAGTTATTGCTTTTACTAATAATTTTGCTTTTTTTCTTTTTTTTATAGGAATGAATACTTGATGTACTCCAGAATTTCCTTTATCATAAGTAAGCTGAATAAAAATACATACTTCACTTCCTAAAAAAAAGTCATTTGAATCAATACTTTCATATTTATTATTCCCCTTAGATAAATACAATACTTTGAGTAAATTTCTTTCTTTTAAAATTGCTAAAACTTTCGCATTTTTTAATTCATTCGTTTTGATATCTCCACATTGTTGTTCTGTGAAGTCTTCAACATCATAAAATAATGGATATATTCCAATAGAAAATGCCTTATTTGGTATTATTAAACTAATTTGTAATGATTCTTTATCATCCATTAACTCTCTTAAAACCTCATTTCGTGAAATTATATTTTGAGAATATAAATTTGATATAGAAAAGATTAATAAAAATACAATTTTCTTCATACAATTTCCAGTCAGTTTTCTCTTCCCTTTGGGAAGAATAAGATGGGCATTTTTTACTTAAAATAACTTAACAAATTACTCTTTTGCGAAGCAGAAACCAAAATTTCTTTTCCACTAGAAACAATTACACTTCCTCCTTTTCCTTTTTTGTATTTTACAATTTCGTTTACGTTTACTAAATACGATTTATGGATTCTTGCAAACGTATGTTCTTTTAAAGCTTCTTCAAAATACTTTAAGGTTTTACTAACTAATTTTTTGGTATTCGCTAAATGAATTTCGGTATAATTATCATCTGCTTTGCAAAAAATTATATCGTTAATATCTAAAACTTCAAACCCATCTTGTTGTGGAATGGTAATTTTTCCTTTAGCAGCATTGGTTTTTGGTGTTAATATTTGATGCTGCAATTCGTTCTCCTTTTCTTTGATTTGCGTTACAATATTTACGGCTTTTATCAACTCATCTATAGAAATTGGTTTTAGTAAATAATAACTTGCGTGGTTGTTTAACGCTTCAATGGCATAATGATCGTAAGCTGTTACAAAAACGGTTTCGAACGTTCTGTTTTCTACTTTTTCTAACAAATCGAAAGCGTTGCCAAAAGGCATTTCTACATCTAAAAAAACCAAATCTAATTCGTGTTTTTGAATCAGTTTGTAGGCTTCGTCAATATTGCTTGCTTCCCCCAACAATTGGACAGTTGGGCAGTATTTTTCGATATAATTACGCAGAATTTCTCTGCTTAATTGTTCGTCTTCTACTAATATGGCTTTTAATTTCATGGATTATTTTTTGACACGGATTTCACGGAATTTCACAGATTTATGTGGATAAAATTACACAGAGATTCACAGAGTTTTTTCACAGAGATCCTCGGAGATTTTTTACAAGAATTTCACTGATTTTCACAGATTTTTGTGGTTTTAATTACACAGAGACTTACAGAGTTTTTTCATGGAGATTCACAGAGTTTTTTTGACAAGGATTTCACGGATATCTCAGATTATAATTGTTAAACCAAATTTAGATTCTGATAAATTACATTTTTTTCTCTTTTCTCTTTTCTCTTCTCTTTTTTCTATCATCTTTATTCTTATATCTTGTCTCCTGTTTCCCTTTAATCTTGTCTCTTTTATTTACTGAAAACTGAAACTGAAAACTGTCTACTTCTTTTTTAATAGCAACTCAACCTTTGTTCCTTCTCCATTTTTATCAACATCTACAATGTTTACAGAAATGCGTTCTTTATACATATCATTTAAAATTGAGATCCTATTTTTTATAGTGCTCATTCCTTTTGATTTTTGTTTTAACTGATTTTTTGTCTTTAATTCCTGCGATTTTTTACGTCCAATTCCATCATCCATAATTACAATGGAAATAGTTTCGTTGTCTTTTATATTGATAGAAATTTCTAAATTTCCTTTTGTTGTTCTGTATCGTAAACCATGCCAAATAGCATTTTCAATATAAGGTTGCAACAACATTGGCGGAATTGAAAACTGTTCTAAATCAATATTTTTATCGATGTTTATTTGATAATCGAACTTATCTTTAAAACGATTATGTTCTAATTTTACATACAATTCTAACAACTCAATTTCTTTGATTAAAGGAATAAAATCTTCATCAGAATTTTCTAAAACAGCACGCATTAATGCCGAAAATTCACTTAAATATCTATTTGCATTTCTTTCGTCATTTACAGCAATAAAACTATTTACAGAGTTTAACGCATTAAAAATAAAATGCGGATTCATTTGAGAACGCATCGATTTTAAAGCCAATAAATTATTGGCTAATTTTTGTTGTTTATTGGTTCTCACCATAAAATACAACACCAGAATCATCAGTAAAAAACCACCACATAATGCATAGATTAGTATCCGTTGTTTTTCGTTGCTTTCTTCAGATAATTTTTGATCTACATAAGCCAAATTAATTTTACTTTGGGTTAATTCTTTGTCTTTCTCTAAACTTGCAATTCGGTTTTGATTGTCGGCAATTTTTTTAGCAAAACGTTCTGCTTGCTGAATTTCTTGTTGTTTTCTAACATATAAAGAATCTACCAAAGAAACATATTCTTTGTAATTTTTTAAAGCTTTTTCATTCTCACCAAGATTTGTAAAAGCTTCCGAAATTTTTCTGGTCGCATCTTTTTCAACTACAATATCGTTCTTTTCTTTGGCATCATTTTTACTCTTTTCTAAAAACGGAATTGCATTCTCATAATCTTCTTTTTGTAAATACGCACGTCCTATTTTATAATTTATTTTTTGTGAAGTGATGGAATCCTCAACTACAGTTCCTGAAATTGCATTTTTATTTTTCGCTTTTTCTAAACTCTTTTTTCGTAGTTTAATTTCATCATCAAAACGCCTGTTATTATTATAAAAATCAGCAACTTTTTCTTCTTCTTTTAAAGCTCTTTCAGGATTTTCTTTGGCAGCAAGATTCATAGAATTGATAAATGAATTTTCTGCTTTGCTAGTATTTCCTTGAGCTGCATATACATCTCCAATTTTGGAACTGATATCTATAATTTTAGAAGTTATGGAGTTTACTTCAGCAATTTGTAACGCTTTTTGATAATTACTATTCGCTTCTTTAAATTTTTTAGTGGCAAAATTAAGATCCCCTAAAGCTTCAAAAACTTGAATTTCTTCAAAATTACTTAATTCTTCTTTTTTTAATTCTTGATATGTTTTTGCACTTTCATCATAGTCTTTTGCTAAAAACTGTGCTTTTGCTAACGATATTTTGGTAGTTACTTCCTCTTTAATTTGAATCGACAATTTGTAGTTATTTATTGCCAAATCGTATTGTTTCCAAAATAGATAAATATCACCTAAAAGATAATAAGTAGTTGCATTTCTTTTTTTATTTTGATTATTTTCTAACGCTTTTTCTATAAACAACAGACTTTTTTCGATATCTTTTTTCTGATAAAACTTAGCAGAATCTATATGTTGTAAGTAAAAATCATTTTGAGCAGATTTGCTTCTCGATTTTAGAAATGAGTTGCTTTTATCAACATAATCTTCCACAATAATTTTAATGTCTTCACTTGATGTTAATCGATGATACACCGTTTCAAAATCTGGATGAGAAACCCTGATTTCATCGCCAACTTTAGCTTTAATAATGTATCTTCCTACAACATCTGGAAATGTATAAAATTTTCCATTAGCATCAATTTGAACATTTTTTACAATCTTATTTTTGTTTTCATCAACAATCGTAATTCGCACAGAAAATTCAACACCTCTTTGAGTTATAATGTTTTCTTGCGCAAAAACACTTGAAAAACTCAAGCATAAAAAAAGAATGAATATGTATATTTTTTGTTTCACTACTATTTTTTGTTTTCTTTACTTCTAAATAAATTTCCAATCCATCTAAATACATTTGGAGTTTTATGAACTGAAACATAACCAACTGTAATAACTTCACCTAATTGAGATGGATCTTCCAACATTTCTATAACCAAAGGCTTTTTAATTTTTAAAACATCAACTTCTTGTGTTTTAAACCCTAGATAAGAAAAAACTAATATAACCGACTTTTGCTTTGTATTTGGTATTTTGATTGAAAAATTTCCATCAAAATCTGTTTCTGTACCAATATTTGTATTTTTCAGAACGATAGAAACTCCTGGTAAATTGCCATAATTATCTTTTACAGTTCCTTTAAGGTTGATAAATTTCTCTACACTATCTTTCTTAATAATAAATTTTCCTTTAACATGATTTCTTACTTCTATAGCATCTTTTTTAGCTTGTGCAAAAACAGGTTCTGAAACCGAAATTGCAGTAACTAAAGCTACACTTGCTGCAATCTTTGTAAAATTATTATCCTCATTTGTTTTAATTTCTTTGTGTAGTTGACTTGTTTTAAAACGACCACAAACACCTTCTTTGCCCAACACTTTTTTTGTGATAGCAGCAATTGATAAATTTGTAAAATCAATTACTTCTTTATTACAACTTTTACAAAATCTTCCTTTTTCAGTAGCTGTCATTTTATTCCAGTTTTCGTGACAAGGTTTGGGAATAGTTAGTTGATATTTCATATTTAAAGCTTTAAATTCATTGTAAACATACACAGAAATCAACAACCAAAAAAACAGCAAAACTCAATAATAGCTTATAAAAAACCTGAATTATGGCTCTTTACTAATTACCTACTATCGTTTACGCATTCAAAATACCATTTCACTCATTCTAGTTTTTTCAAGAAAAAAGTTGATGTTAAGTTTGAACGAATTTAACATTAAAAATAAATACGATGAAACACTTAAAACTTATTTTCTTTCTACTTTTTACAACCGCAATTTTAGCACAATCAACTACCCAAAAACCTTTTATAGAAGTTACAGGAACTGCCGAAATTGAAATTGTACCTAATGAGATTTATTTAGACATCAGCATCAAAGAACGCACAGAAAAAGGAAAAAAACTAACGCTTGACTTTTTAGAAAACCAATTGAAAACAGTGTTAAAATCAATTGGTATTCCAGAAACAAACCTTTCAATTTCTGATGTAAATGCAGTGTTAGCAAAAACAGGTTGGTGGACTGAAGAAATATTTTCTGTGGCAAATTACAGCTTAAAGGTAAATGGAGCAGGTAAATTGAAACAGCTTTTTGAAAACTTTAAAAAGTTAGAAATTTCTGATGTACATATTGTAAAAGCTACACATTCTGACCTTATCAACATTAAAAAGAAAAACAGAATTAAAGCCATAAAAGTTGCCAAAGAAAAAGCAGATTATTTGCTAAATGCCATTGGCGAACAAACAGGAAAACCAATAATCATCAATGAATTAGCGAATAATAATCAAGATTTTACAAACGTAAATTACTTAAACAATCGCTCTAATTTTTCTAAAATAGAAGTTACAGGATATGGTGTTAAAAATAAAACTGTAGAATTTAAAATGATAAAAATTACCTCATCCATTTATGTGAAATTTGAGATAAAATAAATGGTAGCTTTTTGGATTATTAAGCTTTTGGTAATTAAGTTAAATTGGAAATAAACAAATAAAAGATTGCTTCGTTCCTCGCAAAGACATTATCCTAATTCCTCTCAAAAAAACTTGACAAAAGGTTTAAGAAATCTTTTAATTCAACACTAATTTTTGTCCGATAGAAATTGTATTGTCTTTAAGATTGTTCAGCTTTTTTAAAACAGGCACAGAAACACCAAATTTTCTACCAATGGAATATAAAGTATCTCCTTTTTCTACCTCGTAGAATTTTGGTTCGGTTTTTTGAATAACGGTTGGTTTTTCGAAAGATTCACCATCATTCAAAGCTAAAATTTCTTTTGAATACGCTTTTTTTGAAACCTTATCAAATTCGTATAATTTATAATCTTTGATAATTTTAATCAATTTTGCAGGATATTTTGGATCGGTTGCATACCCCGCTTTTTTTAAGCCATTTGCCCATCTTTTATAATCGCTCATTTTATAATCGAACAAAAAAGCATAACGTCTTCTTTGGGTTAAAAACAACGAATGATCGTTATAAGAAGTTTCTGGATATACGTATTTTCTAAAACATTCACCTTTTTCATCATCATCATGATAAACACGTTCGCCTGTCCAACCTGTGTGGCATTTTATCCCAAAATGATTGTTAGATTTTAACGCCAATTCGCTTCTACCTTTGCCAGATTCTAAAATTCCTTGTGCTAATGTAATACTTGCAGGAATTTTATATTCGTGCATTTCTTTGACTGCAATTGGTGCATATTTTCTAATATAATCAATTGTATAGGTGTTTAAACTAGGATTCCTTTTTACCAATTTCTTGGTTAGTTCCTTTTCGTTTACAGAAGGTAAATCAACTGGTTCTGGCTCTACAATTACAACTCCAGGGTTTTCTTTGTTTACAACTGTTTTTTTAGCTCCACAACTGGCTAAAAACAATATTGAACATAAAATAAAGATTCCTTTTAACTTCATGACACCTTAATTAATTCTTGATTATTAGCCCTTAACTTTCTGTTGATGCCATCAATTCCCTGCAAACCTCCTGTGTGAATTACCAGAATTTTAGAACCTTCAGCAAAAAAATCTTTTTTAACTAAATCTAGCACACCAAATACCATTTTACCTGTATAAATAGGATCTAACAAAACATCGGTTTTATCTTTAAAATCGTTTATAAAGCTGATTAATTCCTCAGTATATTTTGCATAACCACCAAAGTGATATTTTTTCTGCAAGCTCCAATTTTTTCTATTAATGGTATATTTTTTTATTTCTTCTGATAAAAAATTTCCTTTTAATGCAGGGAAACCAAGAACTTTTTGCTTTTTACTAATGGAATTTATCAACCCAGCAACTGTGCCTCCAGTTCCTAAACAAGAGCAAATAACATTAAATTTTTTATCTTCTTTGGTTAGAATTTCTTCACAACCTTTTACAGCCAAAAGATTTGTTCCTCCTTCAGGAATCAAATAAAAATCGCCCCATTTGTTTTTTAATTTCTCAATAAACCCAAAAGAAGTTTTTTGTCGATATTCTTCTCTAGAAACAAATTGAAACTTCATGCCATTATTGTGCGCTTCTCTTAACGTAGCATTTTCCTCTAATGTTTTTTCGAGTTTTTTGCCTAATTCTTCTCCTCTTATAATCCCAAAAGTTTTAAAACCCGAAATATTACCAGCAACTGCAGTAGCTACAATATGGTTAGAATACGCACCTCCAAAGGTTAATAAACTCTTCTTTTTTAATTTTTTGGCTTCTTTAAGGTTGTACTTTAGTTTTCTGAATTTATTACCAGAAACAAAAGGATGAATTAAATCTTCTCTTTTAATAAAGAGCTCAATCTTTTTATCCTCCAAAACAGGAAGATGAATTTGTTGATTCTCACTGGTAATCGAATCGTTAAAAAGAGTGTTATCTATCTTTACCAAAAAAATAAGTTTAACTGCAAAAATATAGAAAGTTTATGGGTTAATCAATTTTTAAACTTTTTAGAATCAGAAAAAAATAGTATTTGATTTTAAAAAAATAAAAGACGAACTTCGCTAAGAATCAATAAAATAAAACTTGTATGACAGCAACCGAACTTATCAGTAAAGTTTTTTTACCTATTTCTTTAGCTATAATTATGCTAGGAATGGGCATGACTTTAATTCCTGATGATTTTAAACGGATTTTTAAATACCCAAAAGCTATTTTTATTGGGTTGACGAATCAGCTTATTTTGCTACCAATTGTAGGTTTTTTATTAGCAATTGCTTTCGATTTAAATCCAATTATGGCAGTTGGTTTGATGATTTTAGCTTCTTGCCCTGGAGGCCCAACAAGTAATTTAATAACCCAAGTTTGCAAAGGAAACATTGCCTTATCTGTTACCTTAACTGCCTTTGCAAGTTTTATTAGTATTTTACTAATTCCCTTTATAATAAGTTACGCTTTGCATTATTTTGGCACAAATACAGCTGCAACTATAGCATTACCAATTCTTGATACTATTTTACAAATTATGGTGATTACTGTAATTCCGATTTCTGTTGGAATGCTAATTCGTAATTACAAAGCTAGTTTCGCAAAAAGAATGGAAAAACCAATGAGAACAGCGTCTACCGTAATTTTTATCTTGGTTTTTATGGCAGTTTTAGTCGCTAATAAAAACATGTTGGTTGCTGGAATGAAAGAAGCAGGTTTGGTTACTTTACTTTTAAATATAATTACAATGGCTTTGGGTTATTGTACTGCAAAACTTTTTAAGTTAGATATAAAAAGTAGCATTTCTATTATGATTGAAAGTGGCATTCAAAATGGAACATTGGCTTTAGTAATTGCAGCTTCTATTTTAAATAATGTAGAAATGGGAATTCCAATTGGTGTATATGCCATTTGGATGTTTATTACTGGCGGAATTTTAATGTGGTATTTTGGAAGGAAGAAATCTTAAATAAATAAATTATATTTACAGAGAAATAATCAATTTAAATTATGATGTCCAGTTTAATTTAAGGGATATACGTACTAAAAGTTGTTATATAACGAGTTGGCAACAAGCAAAAATGAGAACATTATGAGAAAAATAATTAAACCTTTATTATTGCTAACATCACTTTTGATAATATATTCTTGTAATCCTGAAATTGATATATTTGGAGGAAATGAACATTTCAAATTTTCTAGTTCAGATGAAATTTATTTGTTTAAAGATTATAATAAAGTCGGAGAAATAAGGCAGTTTATTAATGAAAATAATAGAATTGTTAATTTTGAAATTGAGAGATATAAAATTGAAAAAGAATCTTCTGGATTTCTTTCCCCAGCAAAGATGTATTATTATGATAATTTAGTAATAATTTTGAAACTGACTGAAATAAATTCAGAAGTCTGTAATAAAATCATCATTTCTATTTCAAAAAGCAAAGAAGGAAAATTAGGTAATAGTATTTCTATTCCATCATCTACTGAAAATTCTTGTGGTGGAATTAAATTTCAGTATAAAATCCCTGAACCAATTGAATACGAAATCAATGAAATGAAGATTGGAAATATTACATATGAAAGTGTTTTGACATTTGAAGGTAAAGGAGGTCTAATTAACTATTTATCATTTTTTGAAAAATCAGAAGTTAATAAAGTTTATTTTGACTTAAAAAAAGGAATTATTGGTTTTGATGATTCTGAAAGTAATACGAAATTTAGAATTATGAATTAAAGCCAGTTGCCAACACCGTATAAAAAAAATTGCTGGTTTTAGCTTACTTACGAAAATCCTCTCGGATTTTCTTGGTTCGTGTTTTATTTACTAACTTTATTGCTTAAAACACGCAACTTTTCTTATACAAAAACGTTGCCATTAATTTGAAATGAACGATAAAGAACTGAAATATTATCAACCTTATTCCATCGAGAAAGAATATAATTTTCGTGAAAAATTAAAAGATACTGATTCTTTTTACGACCAAATGCTAGGCGAATATGAGTATTTCTACAAAGACGAGGGAAATTACGGAAATAGAAGAAATTCAGATAAATTTACTGCAAAAGAATATTGTGAAAACGGATATATTTTAGACCAATTCCACAATTGGAGAAATTGGTTCAAAAACGGAAAAAACATATTTTCTTTTTCTCAAGAACTTTTACAAATGTTAAAAAAAACAGATGTAAAAGACTTAACATACAAATCGTTTAAATTGCCCTATGACAATTTTTATATTTCTTTAAAATCATTAGGAATAAAAATCACAGAAAACTCTGAAAAGATTATTGAGGGAGTTTATATTTCGATTGATAGACAAGCAATGGAAAATGAATACGAAGAAAAAGACCCTTTAATTTTTGACTATGCAATTAGCTTTAATTTTGTTGGCGACTTTTTAGAACATAAATTAATCGATTATGACAAAATTTGGGATGATAGCGGATATGGTGGAGCAGACTTCTGGAATTATGCATTTTATTTCAGAGAAAAGGAAAATATTATCACAATAGAAAATGGAATAGATGACGCAAAAAAAATGTTTAGATTTTCCTATTTTCCTGAAAATAAAGAGGAAATAGATGATTTACATTTAGACGCTTTTAATCGTCATATTAAGTTCATAGATAATACTTGTAAAGCGCTTGTTAATAGTTTATTATATCTATCGCTACCTAGTGAAAGTAAAGATATAATAGCAAAATATCCAAATGACTTACCCCATAATTTCAACAAAAAACTAACAATTTCAAAAAACGAAAAAGAGCAAAATAAAATCGGAAAAAAGATTAGCGAAACAGGTTTTTCTAAAATTCAATACGTTGGTCTTTCTTTTTCTAAAAACAACAAGAATAACACAAACAGCGGACTTGAATTATCGCCACATTGGAGAAGAGGTCATTGGAGAAATCAAGCATACGGATTAAAATTAAAGGAAAATAAACTGATTTGGATAAAACCAACGATTGTAAATAAAGATTTAGGAAAACCCGAAAAAGGACACGTTTACGAAATAAAAAACTAATGGCAACATCCGTATACAAGTAATAAAAAAACATCAAAAATCATTAATTTTATTGACTAAAGTTATGTGACTTTTAATGTTTTTACAGTATTAAAACTATCATATAAATAGCTTATTCTTTAAGAAAACTGCCCAACTTTACCTTCTACTTTTTCCCATTCTTCCATCAACGAATCTACTTTTGCTTTTTTCGCTTTGTATTTTTGAAAGAAATTTGGTCTTGCAGCAACTTCATCGTAGTTTTTTGCTAGTTCTAAATCTAATTTTTCGATTTCTTTTTCTAAATCAGCAATTTCAGTTTCTATATTAGAAAGCCTGTTGTTTAACTTTTTAAGTTCTTTTTCTTGATCTCTAGACAATTGATTCGCTTCACTTTTAGAAGTATCCTTATCTACCTTTACAACAGTTCTCTTTTCTGCTTCACGTAGATTTTCCATTTTATGTTCTTCCAAGAAATAATCGATATCACCTAAATATTCTTTGATTTCTTTGTCTTTAAAACCATACACAGAAGATGTTAAGCCTTGTAAAAACTCACGATCGTGAGAAACTACAATTAACGTTCCATTAAATTTACTTAATGCTTCTTTTAAAACCGTTTTAGAGGCAATATCTAAATGGTTTGTTGGCTCATCCATGATTAAAACGTTGAATGGCTGTAACAACAATTTACACAATGCCAACCTGTTTCTTTCTCCACCAGAAAGTACTTTTGCTTTTTTATCTACTGCATCACCACCAAAAAGGAAAGAACCCAACATGTCTCTAACACGCATTCTGTTACCATCTGTTGCAGCATCTTCCATAATTTCTAACACCGTTTTTTCTGGTGGTAAATATTCTGATTGATTCTGTGCAAAATAACCAACTTCTACATTGTGCCCAAGTTTTAAATAGCCTTCAAAAGGAATTTCACCAACCATCATTTTAGCTAAAGTCGATTTTCCTTGTCCATTTTGCCCAACAAAAGCAATTTTAGAGTTTCTTTCAATCAATAAATCTACTCCTTCTAAAACATGTTTATCACCATAACTTTTAGAAAGATTTTCTGCTTCCACAATAATTTTACCTGGCTCTTTAGAAATTGCAAAACGCACATTCATGGCTTGGTTATCATCTTGATCTACTTCAATCAACTCAACTTTATCAAGCTGTTTCATTAAAGATTGTGCCATAGATGCTTTACTTGCTTTGGCTTTAAATTTGTTAATTAAGTCTTGTTTTTGCTTTATCTCTTTCTCTTGATTTTTTTGTGCTTGTAATTGCTTTTCCTTAATTTCTCCTCTTAATAATAAGAATTGAGAATATGGTTTTTTATAATCATAAATCTGCCCAAGAGAAATTTCTATAGTTCTGTTGGTTACGTTATCTAGAAACATTTTATCGTGAGAAACCAATACAATTGCTCCAGAATAGTTCTTTAAAAAGTTCTCTAACCAAATTATAGATTCAATATCTAAATGGTTTGTTGGCTCATCTAACAGTAAAATATCATTATTTTGTAACAATAGTTTTGCCAATTCAATACGCATTCTCCAACCTCCAGAAAAAGTATCAGTAAGTTTGTCAAAATCTTCTCTTTGAAAACCTAAACCTTGTAAAATTTTCTCTGTATCACCTTGATAATTATAACCTCCTAAAAGTTCGTAACGTTCTTGTTTATCTGTTAAATCTTGAATTAACTCTGTATAAGAATCGCTTTCATAATCGGTTCTTGTGGTTAATTGCGTATTTATTTCTTCAAGTTGAAGTTCTAATTCTTTAATTTCTTCAAAAGCTTGATAGGCTTCTTCCAAAATGGTTCTTCCTTCCACAAAATCTATATCTTGTCTTAAAAAGCCCATTCGTATATCTTTATCAAAAGCCATGGTGCCTCCACTCGTTTCAATATCTTTTGATAACACTTTTAGTAGCGTAGATTTCCCTGCTCCATTTTTTCCAATCAATCCTATTCTATCGCCTTTATTTAATTTAAAAGTGATGCCAGAAAACAAGTCAGTTCCCATAAAGGAAACTGTTAAATTATGCACGTTTAACATGAAATGTAATAATAGTTACTTAATAAAAGTAGTAAAAAATTTACCTTTGCAAAAGTATATAAATTTTAAGGTTATGATGTTTAAAAAGGGAACAAAATTATACAGTATTGTAAATGGGAAATGTCCTAAATGTCATGAGGGTAAATTCTTTAAATATGGGGTTACTTTTAACCCTTCTAAAATTACAACAATTCATACACATTGCTCTGAATGTAATTTAAAATACATGTTAGAGCCGTCTTTTTTTTACGGAGCAATGTATATAAATTACGGAATTACAGTGGCTATTTCAATAGCTGTATTTATTATTACAAAACTATTTATTGGTTTAAATTTATTAGAATCTTTTTTAAGTGTTTTAGGTGCGCTTATTGTTTTGGCGCCTTTAAACTTAAGAATGGCTAGAATTATTTGGATAAATATGTTTGTTGGGTATGATAAAGATGCAGCAACTAAAAAAAATTAGTTTTATAATTTATCTGCACATATTTTAATTCGATTAGACAAATCGTATAACGCTTTTTTTAAAGTTTCTTTTTCTTCTTCAGAAAACTCGATATTCGAGCCATTTCCGTCTAAACCATTCATTTTTTGACTTAACCAAGATCTAGATTTTCCAAAATATTTTTTAGAAATATTTGCCCAAGATATATCAACAATTATATCCCACATTAAGGATTTCATTGACTTTTTTTGTTTTGTAATTTCCATATTATTAATTTAAAAAATTCTTTATAAATTAAATGTCCATTAATTTATCTACTAACATTTGAATATAAATTTCTAATTCTATTGATTTTGGATATGTGTTGTTGTAATTTCTAATCATATCTATTAATTCCCATTCATTTTCTGAAAGCTCCTTTTTCATAATAGTTTTAAAATTACATCATAAATATATTAAACATTTGTATAATAAAAAAATAAAATGTTAAGAATAACGCTTAATATCTTATTACAAAATCTTTTTTGTGGTTATATTTCGCTCCTATGGAGCTTTTAGATTTCAAATTATTATTTTACTATTAATGTTGCGTTCCTATGGAACTAAAAATCCCAAAGGGGTGAAACATTAATAATTAAACTTCTTTAACTAAATTTAAGCCCTAGAAGGGCGACATATTTAAAATTGAATACTTCCAAAAACTATTAAATTTTATTCAATTCCTAAAACAAACAAAAATTCTGTACAAATTAATGAAAACAAAATGATAATTTCTTATTCAAATCGCTTAATATCAGAGTCTAAATCTAGTTTTTCTTTATGTTCTAAATGATTGTAAAGCTGTTTAGCCAATGTTGGTGCAATCATTACTCCACGAGTTCCTAAGCCATTTAAAACTGCTAAATTTTGATAATCTTCATGCACACCCACCAAAGGCCTTCTATCTTTTACTGCTGGTCTTATACCTGCTTTTTGGTTGATGATTGTGTAAGGAACATTAATTACTTTTTGTAATTTTTCTACCAATTCTTGTTTACCTTCTTCTGATGGAATTGAAGTTTTATCTTTATGATTAAAAGTTGCACCTATTTTATAGTTTCCATTTCCTAAAGGCATTACAAAAACGGTTGATTTTAGTAAAAAATCAATCTTTAATTCAGGTGCATTTATAATGATGGTTTCTCCTTTTACTTCATCTAAAGGTAAGTGTTTAAAAAACGGATTCTCTTTTACACCAAAACCTTCTGCAAAAACAATTTTACCAACTTCTATATCTTGATATTGAATACTATCTTCTTTAAATTTTATTTCATCATGATTAAATTTCTCAAAACGAATCCAATTATTTTCTTTTAGGTACTTTCTGTAGGTTTCTATTAGCAATTCTGTGTCGATTCTACCTCCTTCTTTTACATTTCCATAATGATATTCTTCTAGAATTCCATGGTATTTTTGTTTGTCTAAAGTTTCGTCTAAAAACGGAGCAACTTTAGGTTTGTCAAAAGCTGCAAACCAATTATTTTGGTCTTCTATGGATTTAAATACTTTTTTGATGACAAACTTTTCATCAAATTTTTGGTTAAGTTTTTTTTCTAACGATTCGTAAAAGGGTAAAGCAACTTCTAATTGCTCTTTGGCATTCCAAACAGGTGTAAATCTTTTTAAAATTACAGGATTGTAAACGCCACCTGCAACTAAGGAAGATGTTTGCGAATGATTTTCAAAAACTAGAAACGTTTTTTTAGCTTTTATCAATTGCTCTGCAAAAGCCAAACCTGCCAAACCTAAACCAACAATAATATAATCAATTTTCATGATGCAAAAATAATTAAGTTTTACTGAAAGTTTGGGATTTTGTGAAAAATTGCGATTTAAATCAATAAGAAATAAGAGTATCATTTCGTATTCTATGACTTTACCAAATATATTTTGATTTATTTACGCAGCATATTTTAATACATCTACATAAGGAGTTTGTCTTTTTATAGTAGCAAAAATTCGTGATAATAGTTTATTTCTTATGATGTTAATTGTGCTCATTTTATTTTTTCCTTGTTCGAGTCTTCTATGGTAAAATATTTTCATTTCTGGGTTATTTTGTATTGCTGATTTTGCACACATATCAAAGAGGCTTTTTATTTTTTTGTTAGCAAGATTACTCACTTTAGTTCTTCCTCTAATACTTGTTCCAGAGGTATTAGGGAAAGGTGCAATTCCACAATAAGAAGCAAACTTTCTCCAAGAAGCAAACTTTGTAAATCCGTTTGTTGTTACAATCATAAATAAAGCTGTCTGACTACCCACTCCTTTGATACTCACAATTAGTTTATATTGTTTTTTAAGTTGTTCATTAGCCTTAATTATTACGTTCATTTCAGCCTCAATATTCTTAATTTGTTTGGTAAAATATTTTATCATTTTCTCTTGGGTTTCTATAAGAAGTTGATTCTCTTTTCTAGTATAAATTCTTTTTTGTTCTTTAAGTGTTGCTTTATAACCAGCATTTTGTTTTACTAGCCTTTCTCTTAATGTTAATAAGCGTTTTAGTTGATGAATGTTTTTTGATGGAAGTTTATAAGGTTTAATTTCATCTCTTAATCGATACCCATAAAGTGCTATTTTTGTGGCATCTACTTTATCATCTTTTCCTCTAGAAATACCAAGGGATTTCTTTATTTCTAAACCTGGAATTAGTGCAAAATAAAAGTTATTTATATCAAAAAATAATGAGATTTCTTCAGAATAAATACCTGTATGTTCTAAAACAAATAAAGTTTGCTCTTTAGAAATTGGGTTGTTTTTTTCGACCCATTTTACAAGTGCTTTAAATCCTTTTGAGTTGTTTTCAAATGATTGATAACACTGGTTACTGTGAATACGGACATCAAAAGTTAATTTGCTAATGTCAATACCAATAGTTTGTTTAATTTTCATAATTTTGTTTTGTGTTAGTAAAAGATGATTACGTTGACTAAAACCTTTAAAAGGGCGAAGCTGAAATTCTATTTGGTCCTTTGTAATCGGTAATAAAAGAATGGAGACTAATACGAAGTATAGATCTTATTAATCTGGACTTTTGACAAGTTCACTCCATTCTTTTTCATTAAAAAAGTAACAATTCTTTAGTGTTCTAAATATATGAATTAAATGCAATAATTATACTTTGCTAATCTAAAGGACTTTTTTGGAGAAATCTCATAAAATAAATAACATCAAATAGAGCAAGTTTATGTGATTTCTCCTTTTAGTCGAAAAGACAAAACTGTGAGTTATCATTTATGCTTTGAAAAAGTTGTAAACTATAAAATTTGTCATTCCTGAAATGTTTTTTTTAAGCGATTGAGAAATCACATAAAGTTGAGCAAGATTATGTGATTTCTCCTAAGGTCGAAATGAAAAAATAAGTAGAAAAGAAATTCTAAAACTTAATTTTTCTAAAAGTTTGCAAACAATTTTAGCCCTGATTGAAGCCTTTCGACTGCGCTCAAGACAGGCTAATATTTGAGCTCTTTTTTGCATTTTTCATGCAAAAAAAGCGAGTGCTGAAAGCAGGAAATAGCTTCAAATAAAAATAATTTACAAAAAAAACCTGCAAAGTTTTGGAAACCTTGCAGGGTAATATTGATTTTATTAAGATATGTGTTAAGATTCCGTTTTTCAACGGAATTAGTTCAACTTACTAATTTAAATTCATCACTTTGTGATTTTTAAATTAGAGTTTCACTAGTAATTCCACATATCAATTTCTCTGTTTCTGATGTCTTCTTTAATTTTATCAGCTTCTAAAAGTTGGAATAATGAATTACCTCGAACATAATCTTCGATAGCTCTGTTTCCATAAATATTTTCTTCTCTTACAATTACTGAACTAAATCTACGTGCATTTAACAAGTGATCATAAGAAATTGGATGAGATGCATTCATGGCATTAAATACTTTAGATTCGTGTAAAGTTTCTCTTGCAGATGGAAAGAAAACCCAGAAAAGCTCATACAAACTTGCATCTTCTACTCCTTGAACTCCTAAAGTTTGCACATCTTTACCCATTGGTGCTAACGCTAATAATCTGTATTTTAATTCGCCTTGACGTTTATCAAAATACCACATTCCTTTTAGCATGTAACCACCAATGTCTTCTGCTTGTAATCTATAGGTATCAGAATATCCATTTTCTGTACGAACATTTATCAAACGAGATTCGATTTCCTCTTTTGTAATTTTAGTTGTAAAAAAAGAATCTGAATAGGCATCTTCAATACTTCCTTGTCTAATTCCTTTAACCAAAGTATCAAATAAAGACCTTCTATCTCCAGAAATATTTGTAGTATCTATTGGAAAATAATAAGGTAAATTTATTTTCTGATTTAAATCTACAAACTCCCACACAACTTTAGACCACATTACATCTCTATCATCTACATAACCATAAGGAATTGGGCCATCATTATCTGCCAACAGCTGTTGCTCGTTTTTCTGACCTATATCTTCAGCAGATTTTGCATTTAGAATGTTTGCTTGCGCATTTACTAAACCTGAAGTTAAAAGGGCGAAAAATACTATGAAACAATTTCTATACATACTTTATTTTTTAATCCTAGTTTGTTAACTCTATCGTAACTGGTAATACTTTTTTAAGCGGCACTCCATTTGCTGTTGCTTGGATATCGTAAATATTAATTTGATCTCCTCTACCAGCTTTACTTAATGCTTTTTTAGCGGCTGCATTTAAAGTTGTACCATTTACTATAATTGTTAATTCTCCAGGAACTTTAATTTTAAAACTTTGTACTCTAATAGTTAAATCAAATTCAAAATCTGGTAAACCTGCTGATATTGGTGAGTTTGCTAAACCAGAGGTTGGCATTCTTACCACTCCATATTGCTCACGAACTGAACCCATTGCTGCAGGAATATCTTTAACTCTAAATGTCGCTTTAGAGTTCACAGTATTTCCACTACTTAATTTTGCGCTTACGTTTATGGTTGCAATATCTCCTGAGCCTGGTCTAATACTATATTTACCATTACTACCTGATAAACTTCCTCCAGAAGCTGAAACATTTAAATTATTATCTCCAACTCCAGGTAATGATACAGAAATAGGATTGTCTAATCCTCTATACACAACATTCATTTTATCTGCAGAAACTACAGCCGAACTTGGTTCTGCAATTACAGAATATTTACTTTCAAAAGTTACAGGAATTTTTTCACCATTTTCGGTAAAAAATATGGTTCCTTTTATTTCTTTTTCGCCAACATTTCCTGCAGGCATGTCAATAACTACCTGACCATTTTTTACAGATTTTGTTGCGTCTGCTCCGTTTAAAGTAACTTTATCTGGCACTAAAGAAGCATCATATCTTCCCAAAACAACTTCTCCTTTTACACGTTCTCCAGCAAAATAAGCACTTTTATCTAAACGTACAATACCAGTATAATTGTTTAACGATAAAGCCTCTTCCATCTGCCCACCTAATAAAGCAGTCACAATATCGGATTCTGTATTTTTAATATCCGCTTGCATTTGCGTAAGATTTGTTAAAGAAGCCACTAAAGGGAAACCTTCATAACGTGCTTTTAACCATTCTACTTCAATACCTGTTTTACTATTGATAACTGGATCTGTAGAAAATCTATTTTTTATTGTTGATGAAAATTTACTATCCTCACCAACCACATCAATTAAATTAGATCTGTAATCATTAATTTTTTTTAAAAATTCTTGTCCTTCTTCAGTGTATGTATCACCTGCAAAAAAGTAAGAGTTTAAAAACTCAGTTTTATCCATAGATTCATAAGCTGTTTTATCTTCTAAATCTGCTGTCATCTTGGTTTTTAAATCGCCTAAATACGCATAAAAATCTGATGAATATTGTTTTATTTGTTTTGCTTGCTTATTTAACTCGCCAAATTTCGCAGCTTGTTCAGATGCTTTTACTGCTAAATTTGCATACGCTGCATTATTCTCTTCTGTTGTAGAGATGTTATTTGCCTCTAACTTTTCGTTCATAAAACCGAAAGCTGATAAAACTTCTTTATCCATTTGCATTGCTAACATTGCAATGAAAACAAGATACATTAAGTTAATCATTTTCTGCCTTGCTGAAACTTTTCCTCCTGCCATATTTTCTAATTAGTTTTTTTAGTTTTTATTTTATAATTCAACTAATTATTATTTGCTAGACATTGCAGAAAGCATGTTTCCATAAACTCCATTTAAAGAAGATAAGTTTTTTGCTAAAGAATCCATTTGATCTTTTAATCTTTCTGTATTTTCTACAACAGCAGAATTTAATTCTGTTTGCTTGGTCGTATTTTCTACTTGAACTTTATATAAATTGTTTAAAGACTCCATTTGCACTGCTGCCATAGAAACTTGCTCATTGTATTTATTGGTTGATGAAATAGATTCTGAAGCTGCTGATAAACCTTCTGCTGCTCCTTGAAAGTTTTTCATGCTTGCACCCAAACTAGCCATTAAATTAGAATCTATTTTTGCTTCTTGTAATAAATTATCTAATTTTTGAGACAACATACCTTCTGCACCAACTTTTTCTTTTTGCTCAACAATAATACCTTCTTCTCCTAATTCAGGATATACTTTAGACCAATCTAAGTCGTCTTCTACAGATTCAAATGCTGATAAAAAGAAAATAATTGCCTCTGCTATTAAACCAACTGCTAATACTGTAGAACCATTTAAAGGCCCAAAACTAATGTGGTTTAACTTAAATAATGCTCCTAAAATTACAATTGATGCTCCAACATTATAAGCGATGTTAAATAATTTCTTTTTAGTTTTTGACTGTGCCATTTTATTTTAAAATTTATTTTTTTAGTATTTATTTGTTTGCTGTACCAATGTAATTCTGAACGGTTCTAAAACCTATATAACTTCTTGCAGTATCTGCATATTCGTAATCTCTAGAAGCTACTTCTAAATAATAAGAAACATCTTTCCAAGAACCTCCTCTAACTATTTTTCTTTTGTTTTTTCTATCTTCTACGTTTGGATTCATTGTAGAAGCCATGTAGTAAGATGATAAATTATAGGCTGTATTTGTCCATTCAGATACGTTACCTGCCATATTATACAAACCATAATCGTTTGCATTAAAAGATTTAGCTTCCATGGTGTATAAAGCACCATCTACAGAATAATTACCTCTAACAGGTTTAAAGTTTGCTAGGAAACAACCACGATCGCTTGTTGTTCCTCCAGAACCCCAAGGATATGTTGCGAATTCTAAACCACCTCTAGCTGCATATTCCCATTCAGCTTCAGTTGGCAATCTAAAATCTGGCACTTGTACAGATCCTTTTTTACCTCTTAAATAATCATTTTTCTTTTTTGTTCTCCAGTTACAAAAAGCAGTTGCTTGTCCCCAAGTTACACCAACTACAGGATAATCTCCATAAGATTGATGATAAAAATAATCTTGGTGCATAGGATCGTTATAAGAATAGTTAAAATCTTTTACCCAAACTGTTGTATCAGGATAAATATTTAAAACTTCCGATTGTACAAAATCTTTTCTACTACCCCCTTTTCTAGCAGCATTATCTCTATCAAACCAAGAATATTTGTAGTTTAAAGATTTCGTATTAAAAGTTCTAATTCCATCTACAGCTTCCTCTCTACTAATAAAAAGAGAATCCATCACTTCTACATAATCTACATCAGGAAATTCTTCTTTTTTCCAAACAATATCTTCTTCCCAATTTAAAGGTTTAATGGTATCAAATTGATAATAATTGTCATACATATATTTTTGATACGCATTAGAATCTGTAGTGTCCATAACTCTATAAGCGTAATTCTGTATTCCAGAAGTACGATTATTACCTGTTGGATCATCTGTTGCTCCTAAAGCTGCAAATTCTGCTTGGTTTGCTAGTTTTGTTCTAACTATTGAGTCTCTAACCCAAAATACAAATTCTTTATATTCTTTATTTGTAATTTCGGTTTCGTCCATATAATAAGGTCTTACAGTAACTGTCTTAGTAGGAGCACTCATGGTTCCTAAAAGATCTTCATCTTGCTTACCCATTGTAAAAGAACCACCAGGAATTAAGGCCATTCCATAAGGTTTTTCTGAAAACCATTTTTTAGTATTCTTTACGCCCACTAATTCTCCTCTATCATTAGAACCACAACTGTAAAAAACGGTCATTAAAAGTGCAAATATTGCTGCTTTCTTCATATTTTATTTTTGTCTTTACTAAAAGTTCGTAAACCTATTATTTTTTTTGCTAAAATACAATGTTGAAACTACATTTTAACGTATTGTTTTTTAATATATTTTGTAATTACATCATCTTTTTCATTGCTTTATACCATCTTTCTGGTATAATCTGCTTTGTAGCTTCTGAGTAATCTTTGTATGTACATGGTATTAACGCATGTCTTTTGTATTTATTATCTGATAAAATATTAATCTCAATCCACCATCTGCCAGTTTTGTTGCTTTTATAAAAAACAAGTGGATCATCATCTTCCATTAAAACCGTAAATTTTTGATAATTTTCTTTGCCAGAAAAAGGGTAATCTTTTACTCTAAAATTAACACCTTCAATAAAATACCAAATCATTTGCGCAATTAAACTTGCTGTTTGATGATTGTTATCATATTTAGAATTATACTCATAAATACCAAAAGAGGAAACTTTATCGCTAATACCTGCATATCTAGAAATTGCACAAATTTCTTCACCATAAAAACCATTTGGAGAGGCATTATTATTAGCAGGAGCTTCACTTTGCCTTACTGCACCAATATCGATCGATACAATATCAGCATTTCTAAAAGCGGGTTCTATATTTTCTAATTCCTTAGCCATTCCCAACCTACAAGTATCAAAAAATAAAGAGTCGAACAATTGGATTTCTCCTTGAGAGTTAAAATAGGTTTGATACCCAACATTGCTATAATTAAACAAATTGTTCGGTTTTTGCATGATAATCTTACTCAAATAAGATTGTGAGGTTAATTCATCATCCAAACCTCCTAAATCAAAACGACTATCAACAGCAGTAATATTTATGGTTTGTTCTAAAGAATCGTAAGCTCTGTAATTTACATAGGTTATGTCTTGCCCACCACCAATAATTACAGGAATAATATTCTTTTTTAAAAGTGATGTGATAATATCTGCGACTGCAAAATAGGTGTCAGAAACTTCCTGACCTTTTAAAACGGTTCCTAAATCTGCAATTTCAGCATCCCATTTTCCAGGAAAAAGTTCGTATAATTTTCTTCGGATGAAATGCAAATCGTCTCCACAACCAAAATTATTTTCAGAATTCCTGTCTTCTTCTACTCCAAAAATTGCAATTTTCACATCATTTAAATCAGGAAAACCATCTTGTTCAGTGTGTATTTTTATCCTATTCCCCAAACAATGAGGAGAATGCATTATTAGATGCGCTAACGCAGTTTCTTTAACAGGGGATAAAAAATCTTGATTCATCAATTTTTAATTGGGTATGCAATATACCAAATGATTATTTCTTTTTTGCAGTTTTTTTAGCTGGTGTTTTCTTTTTTGCTGCAGGTTTCTTTTTTGCCGCTTTTTTCTTCGGGGTTTTTGCCTCAATCATTTTAACAGCTTCTTCTTTCGATAAGTTTTCTATATCTGTAGTTTTTGGCAGCTCAATTTTAATTTTACCCTTTAAAACATTGAATCTTCCCCATCTTGCTTTTTCTACTCGAATACCAACATCTTCCCAATTATGAAGCACCTTGTCTATTTCTTTTTGCTTTTTAACTTCAATTAATTCTACAATTTCATCATCAGAAAGATTATCGAAATCGTATTTTTTATTTACGTTGATAAACATGCCATTCCATTTTATGAAAGGTCCAAAACGTCCAACACCTTTTTGTACAGGCAAATCTTCATAATGATAAATAGGAGCATCTGCTTTTTGTTTGGCAACAATTAACTCTTCTGCTCTTGGCAAATCAACCTCCATTGGATTTTCACCTTTATCTAAAGAAACAAACATGCTTCCGAATTTTATATAAGGCCCAAAACGTCCATTAGAAACAATTACTTCTTCGCCTTCATAAGTTCCTAAAGTTTTTGGCAATAAAAACAACTCCAAGGCTTCTTCCATGGTAATTGTACCTAAATTCTGATCTTTATTTAAACTCGCGAATTCTTTTTCTTCATCTTCTGGTGCTCCAATTTGTGCAATAGGTCCAAATTTACCTAAACGCACCAAAACAGTTCTGCCTGACTCTGGATGTTTTCCTAAAATACGTTCACCACTTTCTCTGTCTGCATTTTCTTTTACATCTTCTACATTATCATGAAACTTGCCATAGAAACCTTTAATCATTTCTATCCAATTTTCTTGACCTTCAGAAATATCATCAAAAGAATTTTCTACTTTGGCAGTAAAACCAAAATCTAAAATATTAGAGAAATTAGCGACTAAAAAGTCGTTTACAATATTCCCAATATCTGTAGGGACTAATTTATTTTTATCTGAACCTGTTTTTTCTGTCAAAATTTCACTTTTTACAGAACCATCAGTTAAAATCATTTGTTCATATTCTCTTTCTACACCTTCATTCTGTCCTTTTTCTACATACCCTCTTCTTTGAACTGTAGAAATTGTTGGTGCATAAGTAGATGGTCTTCCAATACCTAATTCTTCTAATTGCTTTACCAAAGATGCTTCCGTAAAACGATAAGGTGGACTTGTAAAACGCTGTGTTGCGTTTATAAATGTATAGTCTAAAGCTTCACCAACTTGTAAGTTTGGTAACATTCCTGCTTGTTCTTCTTCATCATCATCTTTACCTTCTAAATATACTTTTAAGAAACCTTCAAACTTTATCATCTCTCCATTTGCAGTAAAGATTTTTGAGTTTTCAGTATTCTCGATTTTCATATTGGTACGTTCCAATAAAGCATCGCTCATTTGCGAAGCCAAGGTTCTTTTCCAAATTAAATCGTATAATCTATCTTGATCATATTCAACATTTACAGAATGCATTTTCATGTTGGTGGGTCTAATAGCTTCGTGAGCTTCTTGCGCTCCTTTTGCTTTCGACTTAAAAACACGTTGTTTGCTATATTCTTTTCCATAGGAAGCTGTAATTTCTTCTTCAGCTTCATTTCTAGCATCCACAGATAAATTTACGCTATCTGTTCTCATATAGGTAATCAAACCAGCTTCGTACAAACGTTGTGCAACTTGCATGGTTCTACCAACAGCAAAACCTAATTTCCTAGATGCTTCTTGTTGTAATGTTGATGTTGTAAAAGGCGCAGCTGGCGACTTTTTTGCTGGTTTTTTGGTTAAATCAGCAATTGAAAAATCTGCTTTTGCGCACGATTTTAAAAAAGTTTCTGCAGCTTTTTTAGAATCGAAATTCTTTGGAATGGTAGCTTTAAAGGTTTTGCCTTCGTTGTTAGAAAATTCTGCAACTACTTTATAATGAGTTTCTGCAGTAAATTCTTGAATGCTTCTTTCTCTTTCCACAATTAAACGAACTGCTACAGATTGTACTCTACCTGCAGACAAACCTCCTTTAACTTTTCGCCATAAAACTGGTGATAATTCGTACCCAACAAGCCTATCTAAAACTCTACGTGCTTGTTGCGCATTTACCATATTATAGTCAATATCTCTAGGATTTTCGACTGCTTTTAAAATAGCTTTTTTGGTAATTTCATGAAAAACAATACGTTTTGTATTTTCATCTTTTAGCTCTAATTGCTCTTTTAAATGCCAAGCAATTGCCTCTCCTTCTCTATCCTCATCACTTGCCAACCAAACAGTGTCTGCTTTTTTTACTAAAGCTCTTAATTTCTTAACAACTGGTTTTTTATCATCTGAAACAATATATTTTGGGCTAAAATCACCATCAACATCTATTCCTAATTCTTTAGAAGGTAAGTCTGCTATATGCCCATAGCTGGATTCTACTTGAAAATCTTTTCCGAGAAATTTTTCTATGGTTTTTGCCTTTGCTGGCGACTCTACAATTACTAAATTCTTTGCCATATATCTTTCGTTTGTCTTAAAAAACACAAATCAAACTGCATTTTTTGGACTGCAAAAGTATGTAGTTTTTTTTTATAATTTTTTTTTAAAGTGATTTTTACGTTAATTTTATGAGAAAAATTATTCAATAGTTATCTTTTGCACGAGTTTTGTTGCCGAATTTCCACCTACAAAAAGTTGAAATTCTCCAGCTTCTACTTCCCATTTTTTATTGATGGTATAAAACTGAAGCACCTCTTTATCAATAGTAAAAGAAACCGTTTTTGTTTCACCAGCATTTAAAGAAATTTTCTCAAAACCTTTTAATTCTTTTACAGGTCTTACAATACTTGCTACTAAATCTCTTATATATAATTGTACAACTTCTTCTCCAGCAATATTTCCTGAATTTGTAACATCTACAGAAAGTGTAATTTTTTCTTCGGATGACATTGTTGCTTTATCAACCTTTATAGTATCGTAAGAAAACGTAGTATAACTTAACCCAAATCCAAAAGGAAATAGTGGCCATTTTTCTACATCTGTGTAGCCTGCATACGTTACGTGTTTTGGGTGATAAGGTCTTCCTGTGTTTTTTTGATTGTAATATAATGGCTCTTGCCCAACATTTCTTGGAAACGAAACTGGTAATTTTGCTGACGGATTATAATCGCCAAACAACACATCTGCAATACCATTGCCTGACTCTGAACCTAATTGCCAAGTCACTAAAATTGCTGGTAAAATTTCGTTTGCACGTGTTAAATCCATGGGTCTTCCATTAGATAAAACCAACACAATATTTTTATTGACTTTGTAAACAGCTTCTAGTAATTCATTTTGAAAACCAGCAAACCCAATATCAACTTGACTTCTTCCTTCACCTGTTTGAAACGCATCTTCGCCAATTGCTAAGAAAACAACTTCTGCTTTTTTAGCAGCTGCAACAGCTTTTGCAATTCCGTTTTTATTTTCGGTATTTATTTTTAAAGGATGTAAAAATTGCCTCTGACCTGGGGCAACTGTCGGAATTAACAAATCGACTCCTTTTTCAACATAAATTTTAGTGTTTTCATCAACTTTAGCTTTTACACCTTCTAATAAAGAAACCGCTGAATTATACTCGCCTTTTCCTCTCCAATTACCTAAAGGTTGATTTTTATTATCACCAAAAGGACCAATAATTGCGATACTTTTTACACTTTTAGAAATTGGTAAAATTGCATTATCGTTCTTTAATAATACAATCGATTTTTTTGCAGCATCTCTTGCAACTGCTAAATGTTCTGGCGTATAAATATCGGTTTTCTCTTTTTCTTCATCACAATATTTATAAGGATCATCAAACAAACCTAATTTAAATTTTACACGTAAAATACGTTTAACAGCATCATCTAAATATGCTAGAGAAATTTTATTTTCTTCTAATAAAGTTGCTAAAGAAGCTTCATAAGCATACGATTCCATATCCATATCACTCCCTGCATTTAGGGCAATTTCTGCTGCATGTTTTTTATCTCTTGCGAATCCATGGGATTTCATTTCTCCAATAGAACCCCAATCCGAAACTATAAAACCACTCCAATTCCAATCTCCTTTTAAAATATCTCTTTGCAATGCTCTGTGTCCTGTTGCAGGAATTCCATCAATATCATTAAAAGAATTCATAAAAGTGGCAACACCCGCTTTTGCAGCTGCTTTAAAAGGTGGTAAAATCATATTGTGCAATTCGAATTCACCCACTGTAACTGTACTATATTCTCTACCAGCTTCTGCAAAACCATACCCAGCAAAATGTTTTGCACAGGCAGCAATTGTATTTTCATTAGCCAAATCAGTTCCTTGAAAACCTTGAATTCTTGCCACACCAATTACCGAGTTTAAATATGGGTCTTCTCCTGCACCTTCCATAATTCTACCCCATCTTGCGTCTCTAGAAACATCAATCATGGGTGCAAACGTCCAGTTTAAACCAGAAGCAGCAGATTCTTTGGCTGCAATAGTTGCTGATTTTTTCATCAAATCTAAATCCCAACTTGCACTTTCTCCTAAAGGAATAGGGAAAATAGTTTTTAAACCGTGAATAACATCGTAAGCAAAAATTAAAGGAATTTTTAAGCGCGAATTCTCCATAACCAACTCCTGCATTTCTCGAACTCTTGCAACAGAAACTACATTTAAAAGCGAACCTACTTGTCCGTTTTTAATTTTTTCATGTTTATCTCTAGAACTACTTGAAGAACCTGGCCCTGTTAAAGCTCCACCAACAGAATATTGCACAGTTTGCCCTATTTTTTCTTCTAAAGTCATTAAATTTAAAACAGAATCTACTTTACGTTCTATTTCTTTATTGAGTGATGAATTTTCGGTTGTGTTCTCTATTTTATTACAACTTAAAAAACCAATACTTACTATAAAAATTATAAGTGAAATTTTTGTTGATATACGCATACTAAATTATTTATTTTGAAATTCTACAAATACAGGAAAATGGTCTGAAGGATATTTTAAATCTTTAGAATCTGTTAAAACCCCGTATTTTTTTAGGTTGATATTTGCTTTTTTTGATATAAAAATATAATCGATTCTATTTTTTATAGAATCTTGAAATTTAAAACCATTAAACGTGCCTTCTTGACCAAAAGCATTTGCTCCAGCCAATTCTTTAGCATCGTTAAAATTGATTTTTAAATTTGAAATAAGCTCACTTTCTGGAGTTACATTAAAATCGCCCATAATTATTACAGGATAATTTTTTGTATTTACTTTTTTGATTTCAGCTTCAATTAATTTCATACCATTTAACTGTGCTTCCTTTCCTTTATGATCTAAGTGCGTGTTGAAAACCCATATTTTTTCTTCGGAATTTAAAAAACTCATTAATCCATAAGTACAAATTCTTGGATAAGCAGCATCCCAACCTTTTGATATTTTTTCTGGAGTTTCAGACAACCAAAATGTGCGCTCATTTGAAAAAGAAACTCTTGTGGAATCATAAAAAATTGCAGAATATTCACCAATATTTTTACCATCTCTTGCTTGTCCAATAAAACTATAAGTAGATAAATTGCTATTGATATCCACCATTTGATTTGGTCTTGCTTCTTGCACTCCAAAAACTGTTGGTTCGTAGAACTTTATTTGAGAAATCAAAAAATCTTTTCTTTTTGTCCACGCATTTTCGCCATCGCTTGCAACATCCAAACGTATATTATACGTCATCACTTTTAAACTTTCGGTTTCTTTTGATGTGCAACTTGCTAAAATCAACAGCAATAACAGTAGTAGGTTTTTCATATTTTATTCTTTTTCTTTTTCTTTTTGATAAACTCTAACGTACTCAACAACCATTTGTTGTGGAAAAACGGAATCATCAATTCCTTTTCGACCTCCTAACATACCACCAACTGCCACATTTAAAATCAAATAAAATGGTTGATCAAAAGGCCATTCTGCAGTAGTTTTATGTTCGTTTTTAAAAGTATTGTAAACAGTATCATTTAAAATAAAGTCCATTTTTTCTGGAGTCCATTCTAAGGCAAACACATTAAAATCATTATAAGGTTTCTCGATAAAAATACTTCTACCTTGTTCTGTATTTTTGTTATGATTGTAGGCTTTGGTGTGTACCGTTCCAAAAATAGTATCGTTATTAAAACCAACATGTTCCATAATATCAATTTCACCAGCTTCTGGCCAGCCAACTTCGGTTTTATTTTCGCCTAACATCCAAATTGCAGGCCATAAACCTACGCCTTCTGGAAGTTTTGCTTTAATTTCAAAACGTCCATATTTCCAAGAAGCTAAATCTTTTGTAGTTAACCTTGCAGCAGTATACTTTCCTGTTTTACGTTCGGCTGCATATTTTTTCCAACTTTTCTTTAAAAATTCTGGATTTCCATAATCTTTATTGACAATTGTTTCTATGTGAGTTTCTATAATTAATTTTCCATCTTCTACTCTCGTGTTTTTTAAACTATCTGTATAATATTGTTCTTCTTGGTTTGCTATAAAACCATAATCATATCCCCATTTTGCTGGGTCTGGCTTGCCTTTGTAATTAAACTCATCACTCCAAACTAATGAATATCCTTTTTGAAGTGGCGATTTTTTGATCCTCTGAAAAACCAATTCTGGCTCATTTGTAGTGATGTAATCAAATTCATTTGCTAACAACCAATCTATATCTTCTGCAGAATTTGCTGTCCAGGCATTTAAAGTGATTCCTAAGTTTTTTGCTTCTTGAATTTGTTGTGGTTTAATTTTAAGTTTATACACCAAATAATCTAACCCTGAAATTCCTGCTTCTTTTAAAAATTCTGGAGATTTAGAACCATCTAAATATTGGGTTTTTGCAGTTGGCTTTTTCTCAACAATTCTCTTTAAAATATCCAAGCTAAAACTAATATAAGAATGGATGTAGTTTTCTGCTTTTACCTCATCCACTAAGGCTAAAACTTTGTCTGTAATAAAAATATTTTTTTCTTTGGTTGCTCTTGGTTTAATTTCTAAAACCAAACCAGTTGAAGCATTATTGTCCATTCCTGCTAACAAATACTCTTTTAAAGTAGGCAGTTTTTCTCCATTAAAAAGAGGTGATTTTGCTAATTCTTCGTAATTGGTTTCTTCGATGATTAAATCGTTATAATCATGATCATGAGTTACAATTAAAATATTGTCTTTGGTAATTCTAACATCAAATTCAGAACCCGTACATTTTAAGTTGATAGCTTCTTTTAAAGCTGCAATTGAATTTTCTGGAAGGTTTTTAGCTTTCCATGCACCTCTATGAGCTACCACAGGATTTTCTGCAAATTCTATCTTTTTATCAGGTAAAAAATTATTACAAGAAAAAAATAAAAGAGCTATAATAAATATTGATACAAAGCGCATGTGTAAAAATTTAAAGGAAAACAATTTAAAGAAGAAGAGTATCGAAAAAGTTGGGGGATTCATTTTCGATACTCAGCTTAAAATTAAGGTATTATTTTATAGATTTAATACCCATCATTTTGAGGATAATTAGGCCCTAAAAGATCTAAATCTTCTTGAAAAATAGGCCAATTAATAAAATGATCTTGCCAGTTTGTTCTTGGATCTTTAGCTCCTAAATTGGCAGGAAAAAACTCTCCATCTCCAGCATAGGTTCTAATTTGACGGTTGATAACATCTTGACCCATTCTCTTTAAAGTAAACCAACGTTGCCCTTCAAAAGATAGTTCTCTAGCTCTTTCATCTAAAATTATTTGTTCTGAAACTGTTGTAACTGGAGCTGCATTTGCTCTGGTTCTTATAGCATTGATGTATGGTAAAGGATCTCCTGAAGAACGCATTATAGCTTCTGCTGCAATTAAATAGGTTTCTGCCAATCGATACACTAAAGCACTAGTTCTATTTCTATAGGATGTTTCATCATCATCTTCTTCGTTAAATTTAATACAAGATGGATGCAATCTTTGGTAATATCTTTGGTATTGCACTCCATTTGGATTTGCTGCTGATATTGGTTTATAAATATCAATTGTATCTCCTACATTTTTACCAGCTGGCAAACTATTTACATCATTATAAAAGTAATTTAACCTAAAGTAGGTATTATCATCTCTAGTATCATTAGGATCTTCAGCTAATAAATCTAATAAATAATTATTAGGAATCACTCTAGAAAAACCTCTTCCTCCTTGCTCCAATTCTTCTACTATTCCTGGAATTTGAAAATATTGTGTTACAAAATTTGCATTCATCATTGTAACATCTCCTCCACCTAAAAGTTCATTATCTGTTTGTATAACATATAATTGTTCTGAATTATTTTTATTTCCTTTAAAAACATCTGCAGTTGTTGCCACTAAACTATGAGGACTCAATGGATCTTCGATAACATCTAAAGCTTGTTTTTTTGCTTCATCCCAATTACCTTCCCACATAGCAACTTTTGCTTTTACGTGTTTTGCTGTTCCTTTAGAAATTCTTCCAAAATTAACATTCCATTGTAAATTATCTACTGCAAATTGTAAATCGCTATTGATTAAAGAGAAAATTTCTTCTTTTGTAGAACTTGTTTCCACAACATCGAAAGCATTTTCTACTGTTACAGATTTAGTAGTTACAAATATGTTTTTATACATTCTATATAAAAAGAAGTAAGAATGTGCTCTAAAAAATTTTGCTTCTGCAATTATTTGGTTTTTTGTTGCTTGGTCTACACCTTCTACAACTTCAGCTGCATTTATAATATCTGTAGCTTTGTTTGTAATATTATAATAATGTTTCCAGAATAATGTTGATGTTAAGTTTGAGCCAAAATCTACTGGTGAAATACCTCTTTGATATCTACCCATTAAACCTGTATAACCAGTTCTACTAAAAACTAAATCTGATCTTGACTGCAATAATACAGCACCCATATAATCTTCATTACCTCTGTCATAACGATCTCGCTCAAATTTATATAAACTTACCACACCAGATTTTAAACCTTCTTCTGTAGTATAAATATAATCTGCATCTATTAATGTGGTTGGTTGTTCATCTAAATAATTTTCACACGACACTACCAAAAACAGAACCGCTAATAGTAATGTGCTTTTTTTAATTTTTGAATACATAATATTATTTTTTATGATGATTTATATTATAATTTAACTTTTACTCCAAAAGTAAACGCTGTTGCATCTGGATAACCAGTATCTGCATTAGAAAACGTACTTCTAATATTAACCTCTGGACTGTACCCAATATAATCTGTATTTGTAAACAAATTGGTACCAGTAATATATACTTTAATTTGGTCTAATTGTAACTTAGTAGTTAGTGCATCTGGTAAAGTATATCCTAAACTTACAGTTCTTAATCTTAGATAAGACGCATCTTTAATTGCTAATGAATTTAAGTATTGAGGAGCTGCATCAAAATTTGCTCTTGGAAATGTTGTTGATGGATTCTCTGGAGTATAATAGGGTACTTTAACCCCATTTAATTTTCCTGAAATAGTTCCTCCATTATTAAAGTCTGATAAAAATGGATTTACTTTTGTTGCTCCTTCTACTGCATAGAAATCTAAAAATAAATCAAAGCCTTTGTATTGCATAGTCGATGAAAAAGATGCAAACCAATCTGGATTTGGATCTGTAAAAACTCTATCTTCTTGCGTTATTTTTCCATCAGGAACTCCTGTTAAATTTCCATCTGCATCCACACCATTTGTGTCTCTAATTTTAATATCTCCAGGCCTTAAATCTGTTTGTGTAAGAGCAGAATCTGGATTGGCTTGTGGTGCATTTGCAAAATCATCTCCTTCTTGCCAAATACCATCAAATTGATATTGTCTTAAAACATTGGTTGGTTGCCCAACATAATAATTATAAGCATCATCTTCTAAAATAGCGTTTCCTTCACCATCATTATATAAAGATAATAATTCGTTTTTATTATTAGACCAAATTGTAGAAACTGACCATCTAAAATCATCATTATTAATTAAATTTGCTGTTAAGCTTAATTCTAAACCAGAGTTTTTAGCTTCACCTGCATTAAAGAATGTAAATTGATAACCAGTTGTAGAAGGCACTCCTCTTCTTAACAATAAATTAGAAGTTACTTGATCATAATATTCTATACTACCGGATAAAAATCTATCAAAAACAGAAAAATCTAAACCAATATTTAACGTTGTTATTCTTTCATGCTCTAAACTTGGGTTTGGTAAAATTACCGAAGGTGAATACCCAGAAGCAGATTGACCATCAAAAATATAATTTTGCCCTTCTGCAGTAAACAAAGAAGTGTATGGTGTACTTAACGAATTAATTAAAGAACCATAGGTTACTCTTAATTTCAATTCTTGAATTTTCTCTAAATTTTGAATAAACTCCTCATTATGTGCTTTCCAAGAAAGACCAATTGCTGGGTTTGTAGTCCATTTAAAATCTGCTGCATTTACAGAAGAACCATCTCTTCTTACAGTACCAACTATTTGGTATTTGTTCAAGAAATCGTAACGAGCTCTTGCCATGTAAGATAAATTTCTTGTTTTTGTTTTATTACGAAAAACATCCACACCTCCAATAGCATTGGTAATTCCATCATACCCTAAGCTTTCGTTAGGAAAACCTCTACCTTCCGTAAAAGTTTGGGTAAACTTATTCTCATCCATAGTTTGCACCAATGTTAGGTTGAAAATATTATCTGGATTAAACTCTTTATTGTATGTTAAAATGTTTTCAATAAAAAATGCTTCTCTTAATTGATTGTCTATCCTAGCAATTCCTCTATCAGAATCTCCTGCACTACTTAAAGAAGATTGATATTGACCTCTTTCTGAAGTTTTTCTAGTTAAAGAAGTTGTTAATTGATATTTTAAATCATCAGTAATTTGATACGTTGGTATAAAGTTTACCACAAAATCATTTCCTTTTTCATCATGATCTTGTTCTCTTAAATTCCACAAAGGATTAATTGCAGTACCATCCTCACCACTTGGGAAACGAGTTATAGTTCCATCATCATTATAAGCTCTTCCTAAAGGAGATGTTGTAATAACATTTACATTTGCAGCTCTTTCAGATAAATCATTTAAAATGTTAATATCAAATCTTGCTGAAATTTTATCTGTTATTTTTTGATCTACATTTAAACGTAAATTTTTTCTTGTGTAGTTAGATGAGGGTATAATACCTTCTTCATTAAAATAACTAATACTTCCATAAACTTTGGTCATTTCTGTACCACCAACAATGCTTAAAGAATGGCTATTTACAATACCAGGAGCTACTAACTCTTCTTCCCAATCTACAAATTCGTTATTATTGATTGCATTTAATTCAATAGCACTAAAAATATCTGCATCATTTGGATATTCATCATTTGCATTCGTAGATCTTACTGCTTCTCTTCTTAATTGTGCAAATTCTTGACCACTATAAACGTCAAAATTTCTTTCTAACGTTTTTGTTGTTAAAAATCCATGGTAAGAGACGTTTACTTTATTGTTCCCACCTCTTTTAGTAGTAATTAAAATTACACCATTAGAACCTTTGGCTCCATAAATTGCTTGAGCAGAAGCATCTTTTAAAACTTCAATAGATTCTATATCATCTGGATTAATATCTTCGATACCACCTTCTCTTATAATACCATCTACCACATAAATTCCACTTACATTTCCTTCAATAGAACTTCTACCTCTTAATAAGATTTCTGAGGTTCCTCCAGGTCTTAAAGAACCTCCACCAACATCTACTTGTAAACCAGACACTCTACCTCTTAACATTTCTGTTACATCAGATGTTGGAGTTGCAGTTGCTTTCGATAAATCTGCTTTTGCAACAGCACCAACTAAATCGCTTCTTTTTCTAGTTCCATAACCCACAACTATAATTTCATCTAAAGAATTTTCTTCTGGTAAAATAGTTACTTTTATAGGACTTGTTGTAATAGCAACTTCTTTAGTTTTATAACCCAAATAAGCTATAATTAAAGTTTTAGCATTTTCACTTACTGTTAGTGAAAATTCTCCATCAAAATTTGTGGAGGTTCCTTTTGTTGTTCCTTTTATTGAAACAGACGCTCCAGGCAAAGGCATGCCAGATTCATCTAAAACTGTTCCTTTTATTGTTTTTTGTGCAAAAGCTGAAATGCTGAATGCAAAAAAGAACAAAAAAGCTACCACTATTTGTTTTCTTTGATTAATTGTTTTGACCATCGTAAATGATTTTTGGTTTTAATTATTTGCCGAAATTATGAACGTCTAATTGTAACGACATTAACATAACATTAACTTAGAATCAAATATATGTTTATAATTAAGCTTGTAGTGTTAATTTAACCTTTACAAAAAACCTACTTATTATCAATTTATCAAAAAACACTATTAAATATAAGGAAATTGATATTTTTAATAGGATATAAAAATATAAAACATAAAAATGTAGAGGTGATGTAGAGGTGGTTTACAAGTTAAATACTCAAAATATAATCTGTTAAATTAGTTTTTGAAGATAAATTCAACTTTTTTCTTAATCTATATCTTCTAATTTCTACACTTTTTACAGAGATATTTAATAAAGGTGCAATTTCTTTGGAGGTTAAGTTTAACCTTAAATATGCACAAAATTTTAAATTGTTGTGCGTTAAATCAGGATGTAATTTTTTTGCACGTTTTAAGAAGTCTTTGTCTGCATTATTAAAAGCCTCTTTAAAAAAGTCCCAATCCTTTGTGCTATTTAAATTTTTCTCAATTAATTTATAAATAGGATTTGAATCATCTATTTGCGGGTTTTGTTTCAACTCCTTTTTAATACTTCTTAAAAACTCGTTTCTTTTAATAATACTCATGGTAGAAATTGCCAACTCTCTATTTTTACTTTCAATTTCTTGGCTTAGTTTTTCGTTTGTTAACTTTATAACTTCTTGATCCGTTTTAATTTTTTGAACCTCTAGCTGCCTAAAATTGTGTTCTACTAATTTTTTATGACGTTTTCTATAATCCTTTTTATATAATTTATGTACAAAAAACACAACTGATAAAAAAAGCAAAACATACAACACAATTGCTGTTGTTGTAAAATATATTGGTGGATTAATCCTAAAATTATAAGTAATTGTGTTCTCTGAAAAATGATTTGCAATAACTGATCTCAAACTTATTTTATACGTTCCAAATGATAAATTTTCAAATTTTAAATAAGATGAACTTCCTAAATCGATCCAATTATTGTCGTTTATTTTATACTGATAATTTATAAACTGGTATTTGTTATATACAGGACTGCTAAACTGAAATTCAATTGAATTTTGATTCGCCTTAAAATCTCCAGATTTCTGTAAATTAATCTCTAAAGTATCAACGTTATTAAGGAGTATAGTATTTAAATAAATTTTATGCGCAAAATCTTGTTTCTTATCTAAATCTAGCAATAAATACCCATTCGTTTTTCCTATCAAATAATGGTTATTATAAACATTTGAAATACTTTCAAAACTAACGGTTGTTTTCCTTAAATAACTTTGAACCGGAATAAAATTAAGACTGTACTTATTTTCGATAGGCCCTTTTTCTAAGTAACTAATCGTGCTTTTATTAAAAGACCAAAGTTTATTATTTTTATCACTTATAAGTTTTCCAGACACATATTCGTCAGAAGAAAAAAGCGAACTAAAAACGCTATCTTTTTTAAAGGTATTTGTTGATGTTTGCAACTTAAAAACACCTTTCTTATAACTATAAAGAAGATCATCATCGTACTTTGTTAAACCAGATCCTTTTCCTTTTTCTATGGATGATAATAAAATATTCTCTTTGAATTTCTGATAATCATCATCAAAAACCAATTTATAAACCCCTTTATATTCATGATTCACAAAGATTTCTTTTGGATTTATCAATTCAAAAAAACGCGCGGAGTTCTGAAAACCTTTCAGCTTATTTTTCAATTGCCAAACATCATTTTTCTTCTCTAAAATGCTCATTCCTGAGTAATGACCTTGTAAAATTAAATTTGATTTTTCAGGGATTTCTCTAAAATTCCACGTTCCAGAAAAGTCAGTAATTTTTAAAGCTGAATTATTTTTAATTTGATAAGTACCTGAAGTATGTCCACATAACAAATCGCCATTTGTAGCAAAAAGTGACCAAATTTGACCTGTAATTCCTGAAACTTTTTTTAGAGGTTCATTTGTATTTATAGCTTTATAAAATAGTCCTTGATTTGTACCAATATAAATTTTATCCTCAAAACTTAAGGAACAATAGGTGGTTCCAAAATGACCATCATCATCATTAAATTCTTTGATAAAAGATTGATTATTTAAGCAATTTATGCCATTATCTAAAGCAGACCACACATTACCATCTACATCTTCATACAAATACAAAACTGTATTATTAGTTAAGCCAACAGTTTGATCTATTCTATTAATAACTTCTCCTTTTGATGAAATATGCAAAACACCATTAGATATAGTACCCAACATAAAAGAATTATCTCTTAAACGAATTCCGCAAAATATTTGATCTTTTGTAAATTCCTTATTTACAGGTGCATCCCATTTACTAACAACATCATTCTCAATAAGAAAAAAACCTTCACTCCTTGTTAAAACCAAATAATTGTTATCAATTTTAAATAGATTTAAAACTAATTTAACGTTATAATCATCTGGAAATTTTGTAATTAAAACCTCTTTTCCGTTTTCTAATTTTACTAGAGTTCCATCTTGTTTAAAAATATAAATAACAGCATCTATCTCAAAAATTCGATAATAATTGTTAAAATCTGTTAGATAATTTATTTCTTCAGTTTCTATATTGTAAAAATAAATTCGATGAAAAGATTGAAATAAAATCCATTTTTGATACTTTTTGATATTCCAAATATTCTCGTCTTCAAAAAGCTCATTTTCTATTTTTTTTGAGATGGATTTGTAATTTAAAATCCCTTTTTGATCTTTTCTCCAAAAACCAAATTCCATATAAGCTCCACTGTAAATTTTATCTTCATCTGCAAACAAAGATCTAATAACAGTGCTGTTAGAAGAAGGGTTCAGCGTCCATCTTGCTCCATTAAATTCTAATAAACCTTCATTATTGGCAACAAATATGGTTTTGTTTTTATTTTGAGTGATTGCCCAATTTTGGTTTTCAGAACGATAATCCTCTGGTTGGAATTTTAAAATTGGTGGAATTTCTTGACCAATGAAAATGCCAGAAATAAAAAAAAAGAGTAAAAATAGATTCTTTTTAAAACTCATCTTTTCTAAATAGTATTAAGTTGATAAAATTAAAAATAAACCTGCTGCTAAAACTGCTCCAATAATGGGTCCAAGAACAGGAATCCAAGCATAACTCCAATCGTTAGAAACTTTGTTTTTTATGGGCAATATTGCATGAATTATTCTTGGTCCAAAATCTCTTGCTGGGTTAATTGCATAGCCAGTTGTACCTCCTAAAGACAAACCAATTACCCAAACTAAAATTGCAACAGGTAAAGCACCCAAAGAACCTAAACCTATAGGAATTACCCCATTTTCAACATCATTTAAATTGGCATCTGTAAAATATAAAACCACAAAAACCAGCACAAAACAGCCGATAATTTCACTAATTAAATTGCTGGTGTAATTTCTAATGGCTGGAGAAGTACAAAAAACAGCTTTTTTTAATTCGCCATTTTTAGTGGCTTTAAAATGGTCTTTATATATTAACCAAGCAAAAAAAGCACCTAACATTGCCCCTATAAATTGAGCGATTACATATTCTAAAACCAAAGACCAATCAAACTTTCCTGCAACAGCCAAACCAATACTTACTGCCGGATTTAAATGCGCTCCACTAATTGGCCCAGCAACAGAAACACCTACAAAAACTGCAAAACCCCAAGCTGTAGTTATTACCATCCAGCCTAAATCGTTTGATTTTGTTTTTTCTAAAACTACATTAGCCACAACACCTGCACCTAAAAGAATTAATAAAAAAGTTCCTATAATTTCTGCTATAAATGGTGTCATTGGTTTTTAGTTGGTTTTATTTCTCGCAAAAACGCGAAGGCGTAAAGTTTTTTACAAGATGTGAGTTATTAAATGTATTTTTTTGATCCTTATTCTCTATGATTTTATTTCTTGTAAAACATAAAAGCACAACGTTTATTTCTCTTTTTTTTATGTATTCCTTAATTGTAAGGTTCTTATAGATAAACTTCTTTAAAACGTTTTTATCTTGTCTCTTGTTTCCTTTTCATCCACAAGTCGTAAGTTATTTAGTCTTTTCTCTTTCACCTTTTCTCACTTATCTATAAAGAAAACTTACACTAAAGTTATTCAGTCCAAAACTCCAAAGCCTTTACAGCTTTATACCAACCTTTTATATTTCTGTTAATTTTTTCTCTTTCTTGTGTTGGTTCAAATTCTTGATCTATTTGCCATATTTCTTGAATTTCTTCTTCGCTCTTCCAAAATCCAACAGCTAAACCAGCTAAAAAAGCAGCACCCATTGCTGTAGTTTCTACAACTTTTGGTCTAATGGTTTTTGTGTTTAAAACATCTGCTTGAAACTGCATTAAGGTATTATTTACAGTGGCTCCACCATCAACTCTTAATTCTTTAATTTTAATTTCAGCATCAGCTTCCATCGCTTTTAAAATATCCATAGATTGGTAAGCAATTGCATCTAAAGTTGCTCTGGCAATATGTGCATCTGTAGAGCCTCTTGTGATTCCAAAAATTGTTCCTTGCGCTTTTTGATTCCAATAAGGAGCACCTAAACCTGCAAATGATGGCACAAAATATACTCCATCTGCATCTTTTACCGAATTTGCTAAAGTTTCTACTTCAGATGAATTTCTGATAATTTTTAAGCCATCTCTTAACCACTGAACTGCTGCACCTGCAATAAAAACACTTCCTTCAAAAGCATACGTTGTTTTATTGTTGATTTTCCAAGCAACCGTAGTTAAAAGATTATTTTTAGATTGTATAGGTTTATCTCCAATATTCATCAACATAAAACAACCTGTTCCATAGGTGTTTTTTACCATGCCTTTTTTGGTACACATTTGCCCAAAAAGAGCAGCTTGTTGGTCTCCAGCAATTCCTGCAATTGGAATATTACAGTCAAAAAAAGTGGATTTTGTGTGTCCGTAAATTTCGCTCGATTGTTTTACTTCTGGCAACATCGATTTTGGAATTGTTAACAAGTCTAACAATTCATCATCCCAAGTCATGGTATTAATATTGAACAATAATGTTCTAGAGGCGTTTGTAACATCTGTAATGTGTTTTTTCTTTTTAGAGAAATTCCAAACTAACCAAGAATCGATGGTTCCTAATAGCAAATCTCCTTTTTCTGCACGTTCTCTTGCGCCATCAACATTGTCTAAAATCCATTTTACTTTGGTTCCCGAAAAATAAGAATCGACAACTAAACCTGTTTTTTTAGTAATCATTTCAGCTTTTCCTGCTGCTTTTAATTCATCACAATACTCAGAAGTTCTTTTATCTTGCCAAACAATAGCATTGTAAACAGGTTTGCCTGTATTTTTATCCCAAACTACCACAGTTTCTCGCTGATTTGTAATCCCGATTGCAGCAATATCTTCCATTTCTAAACCTTTGCTTGCAATGGCTTCTGCAGCAACTCCTGCTTGTGTAGACCAAATTTCTACAGCATCATGCTCTACCCAACCTGGCTGAGGAAAAATTTGTGTAAATTCTTTTTGTGCAACCGATCTTATAGTTCCTTTTTTATCAAAAACGATGGCTCTAGAACTTGTTGTTCCTTGGTCTAATGCTAAAATATATTTGCTCATAATTGTATAGTTTCAAAGTTTTTGGTTTAAAATTTAAAAAATCTTCCTCGTAATTATTTTTTTTGATGAAAAGATGAATACTTAAAAAAATGCCACGAATTCACGAATTAAAAAATCTATTTTACTGAATAAATTGAGAAAAATTACACCAATTTTAAAAAATTCCAAAGGAATTTTACATTTGTGAAATAATTTTTGTTTTCAACAATTAAAATTCGTGAATTCGTGGCTAATTGATTCAAAATGCGAATACAAGTATCGAACATAAAATATTAATATTTCCCATAATTAGTTTCATACCAATTATTGTAAGCAAGTTCTAATTCTTTTACAATTTTTGGATGTTCTTTTGAAACATCAAAACGCTCTCCTGCATCTTTATTAATATTGAATAATTTTAATTCCTTGTTGTCTACAATTGGAGCAATATAATAAGCTGTTGGTTCACTTTTCCAGTGATTTTCTTTGGCATTTGTCAATTTCCAATCTCCTTTTCTAACAGCCCAGTTTTTTTGCCATTTCCAAACTAACAAACGTTCTGAATCAGTTTCAGCAAGTAAATCTTGTCCATCTAAAGTAGCATCATTTAAAGTAATTCCAGCTGCATTTACCAATGTTGGCAAAATATCAGTAGCAGAAACATACGCATCTTGTGTGGAATTTGCTGCTACTTTTCCATCCCAAACCAAAGCCATTGGAACTCGAATTCCACCTTCCCAAAGCGAATATTTACCACCTGTTAATGGGCTATTGTTTGAACCTGTTAAAGGCGAACCTCCATTATCAGAAATAAAAACAATAATAGTTTCTTTGTCTATTTTTTCTTCGGATAAAACATCTAAAACTCGACCAATATTATCATCTAAACAATTTAAATTTGCTAGATAATATTTTCTCAAATCGTCTGAATTTATAGCACCAACTCTAGAATATTTATCATAATAAGCAGCATAAGTTCCTGCTTCTTTTGTTCCATAAGCAATTAAACTATCTGGGTGATAATTAGGAATTTCCTTGACGCCATATTTGTCTAAATATTTCTTTGGTACTTCATGTATTAAATGATGTACAGCACTATAAGAAAGCATTAAAAAAAATGGTTTTTCTTGATTTCTTTTTTTGATGTAATCAATAGCTTCATCAGAAAAAATATCTGTTAGATAGCCTTCTTCGTAGCTTTTTTCTTTGTCATTATGCATTAAAGGCCCTAACAAAGCACTTGTACCAAAAGGATCTGGAGTTATATCTTTAATTTTTTGAGAGTTTAACCAATAGTCATGTGCATGTGCACTGAAACCTAAAAACTCATCAAAACCATGATTTGTTGGGTATTCTCTCACATTATTTTTATGAAAATTTCTACCCAAATCATTCTTCCCAATTTTTGCAGTTGCATAGCCTGCTTGCTTTAAATATTCTGGAAGTGTTTTTACAGAATCTGGCAATCCTGGACCCCAACTTGCAGGTTTATCCCATCTAAATTGATTCTTACCCGTTAAAAAACCCGCTCTTGAAGGACTACAAACTGGTGCAGTAACATAAGCTTGTGTATATACTTTTCCACTTTTGCCCAATCTTGTAATATTGGGTGTAGATACATTTGATTCATTGATATTAAAAGGTGTAAAATCGGAATATCCTTGATCATCAACAACTATAAAAAGAATGTTTGGTTTTTTTGAAGTTTCTACTTTTTGATCTTTTGTACAAGAAACAAAAAAAAGTACTGCAACAATATATAGTAGTTTTTTCATAAAGTAGTTTTTAATCGATTTTCAAATCTATAAATAAAATTGATAAAAACAAGAAATCTGCAAATTATAAATCCTTTTTTTACAGATATATCAATAAAAAGACCATTTGTTTTCTGCCAATTTGTCATTATTTTTTCATTTTTGGTTGTATATTTGCAGTTCATTTTTTTACTATGGAGCAAATCGAAAAAGTAATCGACGAAAAAATTCAAGGAAAAGCGTTGATTACTGAAAATAAAAAGGAAAACACTAAAAAACTATTTATTGAAAGCTATGGCTGTCAAATGAATATGAATGATAGTGAAATAGTTGCTGCAATTTTAGATAAAGAAGGGTATAACACCACAAATATCTTAGAAGAAGCAGATTTAGTATTGGTAAATACGTGTTCAATCAGAGAAAAAGCTGAAACTTCCGTTAGAAAAAGATTACAGAAATACAATGCTGTAAAACAAGTAAACAAAAACATGAAAGTTGGTGTTTTAGGTTGTATGGCTGAACGTTTAAAAGAAAAGTTTTTAGAGGAAGAAAAAATTGTGGATTTGGTTGTTGGTCCAGATGCCTATAAAGATTTACCAAACTTATTAGAAGAAGTTTACGAAGGTAGAGATGCAGTAAATGTAATTTTATCGAAAGAAGAAACGTATGGAGATATTTCTCCAGTTCGTTTAAATAGTAATGGTGTTACTGCGTTTGTATCGATTACAAGAGGTTGTGATAATATGTGTACTTTTTGCGTGGTTCCTTTTACAAGAGGAAGAGAAAGAAGTAGAGATCCAAAAAGTATTTTAGAGGAAATTCAACAAATGGTTGATAAAAACTTTAAAGAAATTACATTGCTTGGCCAAAATGTAGATAGCTTTTTATGGTATGGAGGAGGTTTAAAGAAAGACTTTAAAAAGGCTTCTGAAATGCAACAAGCAACTGCTGTTGGTTTTGCAGAATTGTTAGACATGTGTGCTACAAAATTCCCAAAAACACGTTTTAGGTTTTCAACATCCAATCCTCAAGACATGAGTTTAGATGTAATTCATGTAATGGCGAAACACAAAAATATTTGTAAATATTTACATTTACCTGTTCAAAGTGGCTCTAATGCTATGTTAAAGGCGATGAACAGACAACATACTCGTGAAGAATACATGGAATTGGTGGATAATATTTTTAAGATTATTCCAGAAATGTCTTTATCTCAAGATATGATTGTTGGTTTTTGTGGCGAAACTGAACAAGATCATCAAGATACTTTAGAGTTGATGAAATATGTAAAATACGACTTTGGTTTTATGTTTGCGTATTCTGAAAGACCAGGAACTTTAGCTGGTAATAAAATGGAAGATGATGTACCTTTTGCTACTAAAAAAAGACGTTTACAGGAAATTATCGACTTACAACAAGAACACGCTTTATTTAGAACACAACAACATTTAGGAAAAACTGAAGAGTTTTTAATTGAAGGTACTTCAAAGAAAAATCCTAACGAATGGAAAGGAAGAAACACGCAAAATACAGTGGCTGTTTTTGACAAAGGTGATTATAAATTAGGTGACTTTGTAATGGTAAAAGTTGAAGACTGCACCTCTGCAACTTTAAAAGGAACTGTTGTTGGGTATTCTGATAATAATTAAATCCCATCCTTAATCCTTCCCAAAGGGAAGGAAACTGTTGTGGAAAACATAAAAAGAAGAACAAAATTGAGAACAGAAGAGTGTTTTTCCCCTTTGGGGAATTAAAGGGGATAAAATCCCATCCCTAATCCTTCCCAAAGGGAAGGGAATTCCAATATTATGGATAAAAAAGATAAGGTAATATAATTTAGAAAAAGAAATAACACAAGAGTGTTTTCCCCTTTGGGGAAATTAAAAGGGGCCTTTTTATGGAAAACATACAAGCATTAAAACAACGTTTTGGAATTATTGGAAACGATATTCACTTAAACAGAGCATTAGAAAAAGCAGTAAGAGTTGCTCCTACTGATATTTCTGTTTTGGTAACTGGAGAAAGTGGTGTTGGTAAAGAAAATATTCCGAAAATAGTACATTCACTATCACATAGAAAACATGCAAAATATATTGCTGTAAATTGTGGTGCAATTCCTGAAGGAACAATTGACAGTGAACTTTTTGGTCATGAAAAAGGCGCTTTTACAGGAGCAACTCAAGACAGAAAAGGTTATTTTGAAGTTGCTGATGGTGGAACAATTTTTTTAGATGAAGTTGGTGAATTACCCTTAACAACCCAAGTACGCTTGTTACGTGTTTTAGAAAATGGCGAATTCATAAAAGTAGGTTCCTCTAAAGTACTAAAAACGAATGTTAGAATTGTTGCTGCTACCAATGTAAATATGCAAGAAGCCATTCAAAAGGAAAAATTTAGAGAAGATTTATATTACAGATTAAGTACTGTAGAAATCCATTTGCCAGCTTTAAGAAATAGAAATGAAGATATTCATTTACTGTTTAGAAAATTTGCAGCAGATTTTGCTCAAAAATACAGAATGCCTTCCATTCGTTTAGATGATAATGCTATCACAGTTTTACTAAATTATCGTTTTCCAGGGAACATTCGTCAGCTTAAAAATTTAGCAGAACAAATTTCCGTAATTGAAGAAGAAAGAGTGGTTTCTGCTCAAAAATTACAGCAATATTTACCTAATAACAAAGGTAACTTTCCTGCAGTTGTTGGTGGTAAAAAAGAGAACGATTTTTCTACAGAGCGTGACATTATGTATAAAATTTTGTTTGATATGCGTAATGATATCAACGATTTAAAGAAATTGACGTTAGATTTGATGCGAAATGGAAATATTGAAGAAGTTCAAGAAGAGAATCATCATTTATTAGAAAAAATTTACAGCAATAAAGAATTAAAAGATAGTGATATTGAAGTGATGAATATTCCTCAAAATTCTACTGCTGATAAAGAGTATGATTTTATAGAGACTATTGAAGAAGATGAATCTTTATCTTTACAAGACAAGGAGATTGAAATGATTAAAAAGTCTTTAGAAAAAAACAACAATAAACGTAAATTAGCAGCGAAAGAATTAGGTATTTCAGAAAGAACACTTTACAGAAAAATTAAACAATACGATTTATAGAATTCAATATTTAAAATTTAAAATTCCGAGTTTTCGTTAATACTCGAAACTTTGAACCTTGAACATTGAATCTTAAATCTTGAACCTTGAAGAATTAATTATGAAAAAAATAATTTTATCACTCATTATAGTAGCAACTTTTATAGGTTGTGGTGTGTACGGATTTTCTGGTGTAAACACAGATGCAGAATCAATTCAAATTGATTTTTTCCCAAATCAAGCACAATTAGTAGAACCTGTTTTAACACAGCGTTTTACAAATGATCTGCAAGATTTATACACGCGCCAAACAAATTTAACACTTACAAATAGTAAAGCAGATTTGTATTTAAGTGGCGAAATAACAGGCTATAGAGTAACACCCATGAGTGGAACTGCAGACCAAACTGCTGCTCAAAACCGATTAACAGTAACAGTAAATGTTCGTTTTGCAAACAGATTAAAAGAAAAGGAAGACTTTGAAAAAAGCTTTTCTTTTTATGCTGATTTTCCAGCAAATGCACAGTTAGTTGGTGGGGTTTTAGAAACTGCGTTAGATGAAATTATAGAAAGAATTACACAAGATATTTTTAACGCTACTGTTGCAAAGTGGTAGAGGAAGTTGGAAGTTGGAATAAAAAAGTAAAAAACAAAGTTGAAAAAAGATAGTTTCATCAATATATTAGATAAAAAACAAACTATTCAGCAAGTAGAAACTGCCGAGTTAAAAACTGTTGTAGATGAATTTCCTTATTTTCAAACTGCAAGAGCTCTATATTTAAAAGGTTTACAAAATCAAGATAGTTTTAAATATAATAACGAACTAAAAACAACTGCAGCTCACACTACTGATAGAACTGTTTTGTTCGATTTTATTGTATCGAATAAATTTAATACTCCTAAAAAAGAAATTCATCAACAATTAATCGAAAAGATTGCTGAAGAAAACAAGCCTAAAAGTAGCATCAACATTAAAAGTATTGCTAAAAAAACATCCGTAGAAAAAGTTGAAAAACAATTAAAAGTTGGCAAACCAATTTCTTTTACAAATGATGAAAATTATTCTTTTAATCAATGGTTGCAATTATCTACAAAAAAACCAATTATTAGAGAGGCTTCCGAAGAAAAAAACAGTGATGAAAATCAGGAAATTATAGAAAAATTTATTCAAAATAATCCTAAAATAACACCTCTTTCTAAAGACAAAAGTGTCTCTATTGCTATAGCAAAAAACAAACAAGATTCCTCTTTAATGACGGAAACTTTAGCAAAAGTTTATTTGGAGCAAAAAAAATACGAAAATGCAATACAAGCATATAGAATTTTAATTTTGAAATATCCAGAAAAAAGTGGTTTCTTTGCAGACCAAATTAAAAGAATACAAATTTTACAAAAAAATAAATCATGAATTATACAGTGTTTATAGTATTAATTTTATTTGTAGCCATAGCCTTAATATTAATTGTTATGGTACAAAATCCTAAAGGTGGAGGATTATCTTCTTCTTTTGGAGGTGGAGGAGCACAATCTTTAGGGGGTGTGCAAAACACAAATAATTTTTTAGACAGAACAACTTGGACGTTAGCAATTGCAATGTTTGCTTTAATTTTATTATCGAACATCGCTATTCCTAGAGGTGGAGAAAATGATGTTAATTTAGACAGAACTCTAGAAGGAACAGCTCCTATAGAAAACACAACTTCTGCTCCAGCTACAAACGATACTATCAACTAGTTTTTTAGTGATACAACATAGAAATGCCAACGTAAATGACACGTTGGCATTTTTTTTTGCCTTGATTTTCCTATTAAAAATCATTCAAAGAAAAATTGTCAGTTTTTAGCTGATGGCATAATTTCTGACTATTTATACAATATAAAAAATAATTTTATTAATCAAAATTTATAAAACAATGGGATTAAACATTAAACCTTTAGCAGATAGAGTTCTTGTAGAACCTGCACCAGCAGAAACAAAAACAGCATCTGGATTAATTATACCAGACAACGCAAAAGAAAAGCCTCAAAAAGGAACTGTAGTTGCAGTTGGAAATGGTAAAGTTGATGAGCCTTTAACTGTAAAAGTTGGCGATACTGTTTTATATGGTAAATATGGTGGAACTGATTTAAAATTAGAGGGAACTGATTATTTAATGATGCGTGAATCTGATATTTTGGCGATCATCTAAAAAAGTGTTCAGTTCGCAGTTGCAGTTTTCAGTAGCAACTTTTGAATGAATAAAACTTACATAAACTATTAATTCTGAGTGGAAAACTTTAAACTTTAAACTCGGAACTTTAAACAATTTAAACAATGGCAAAAGATATAAAATTTGATATAGAAGCTAGAGATGGCTTAAAACGTGGAGTTGATGCACTTGCAAACGCAGTAAAAGTAACTTTAGGACCAAAAGGAAGAAATGTAATTATTTCTAAATCTTTTGGAGCACCAACAGTTACTAAAGATGGTGTTTCTGTAGCAAAAGAAATTGAGTTAGAGAATCCTTTAGAAAATATGGGAGCTCAAATGGTAAAAGAAGTAGCTTCTAAAACAAACGATTTAGCTGGTGATGGAACTACAACAGCAACTGTATTAGCTCAGGCAATTGTAAAAGAAGGATTGAAAAACGTTGCTGCAGGCGCAAATCCAATGGATTTAAAACGTGGAATTGATAAAGCTGTTACTGCAATTATTGAAGATTTAGAAAAGCAAGCTCAAAAAGTTGGTAATTCATCAGAAAAAATTAAACAAGTTGCTGCAATTTCTGCAAATAATGATGATGTTATTGGAGATTTAATTGCAACTGCTTTTGCAAAAGTTGGTAAAGAAGGTGTAATTACTGTAGAGGAAGCAAAAGGTATGGAAACATACGTAGATGTTGTGGAAGGTATGCAGTTTGATAGAGGTTATTTATCTCCTTATTTTGTAACTGATGCAGATAAAATGATTGCAGATTTAGAAAATCCATATGTTTTATTGTTTGATAAAAAGATTTCTAACTTACAAGAAATTTTACCAATTTTAGAACCAGTTTCTCAATCAGGAAGACCTTTATTAATTATTGCTGAAGATGTAGATGGACAAGCATTAGCAACTTTAGTAGTAAACAAATTAAGAGGTGGATTAAAAATTGCGGCTGTAAAAGCGCCTGGTTTTGGAGACAGAAGAAAGGCAATGTTAGAGGATATTGCAATTTTAACTGGTGGAACTGTAATTTCTGAAGAAAGAGGATTCTCTTTAGAAAACGCAACCTTAGATTTATTAGGTACTGCAGAAGGTATTACCATTGATAAAGATAATACTACCATTGTAAACGGTTCTGGAGATCCCGAAGCAATTAAAACAAGAGTTGGTCAGATCAAATCTCAAATAGAAACAACTACTTCTGATTATGATAAAGAAAAACTACAAGAACGTTTGGCTAAATTAGCTGGTGGTGTTGCAGTTTTATATGTTGGTGCTGCTTCTGAAGTAGAAATGAAAGAGAAAAAAGACAGAGTTGATGATGCCTTACATGCTACAAGAGCTGCAGTTGAAGAAGGTATTGTTGCTGGTGGTGGAGTTGCATTTGTGCGTGCTAAAAAAGTTTTAGAAAAATTAGCAACCGAAAATTTAGACGAAACTACAGGTGTACAAATTGTAAACAAAGCAATTGAATCGCCTTTAAGAACGATTGTAGAAAATGCTGGTGGTGAAGGTTCTGTGGTAATCAACAAAGTTTTAGAGGGCAAAAAGAACTTTGGTTACGATGCAAAATCTGAACAATATGTAGATATGTTAGAGGCTGGAATTATAGATCCTAAAAAAGTAACTAGAGTTGCTTTAGAAAACGCAGCTTCTGTTGCAGGTATGATCTTAACTACAGAATGTGCTTTAATCGATATTAAAGAAGAAAACGCTGGTGGTGGAATGCCTCCAATGGGTGGTGGAATGCCAGGAATGATGTAGTGGCGAATCGCCAAAGATAATTAATTTACTCTTGCTTAGCGTAAATTAACTTATTTTTATAAATTAAAAATCCGTTAGAATTATTTTTCTAACGGATTTTTTATCCTGCAAGGTTTCAAAAACCTAGTAGGTATAAATTCTAGGTATGAGCGTTTAAAATAAAATTGAAGTTATTTTACAAAAACTCAATAAGCATAAAAACAGCCATTAAAATCATTATAGTGTTTTCTATAAACGTAGCTTTCGTCATTGGTAGGTTTAAAACTGAGCCCAAACACGCACATTTAATTGTTTGTTTAGACATCAAAGATTTCGTTACTCCAATTGTTGTAATTCCTAAAATAATGAAAGTGATAATGATTGCTGCTAATATTTGAAATCGCATTAAAAAGAAAACTCCTAAGGCTAATTCTATAAACGGATACACCAATCCATAATTCGGAATTTTTTTCGCTAAAGGATCATACATTGCAAAACTACCTGCAAAACCTTTTAAATCTAACAACTTAAAAAAGCTAAAAACCACATAAAATAAACCCATAAATGTTAACATAAATTCTGATGTGTTCCAAGGATTTATATTGATTAAAATGGATGCAGTGGTTATAAAACCAAATATTAAAAATAAAGGAAATAATTGCTGCAATTCAGATTTTTCATCTTCCTTAAAATCTACAGCTGGAATTTCTTTTTTAGACTCTTTTTTTTCCGAAATCGTAAATTTTTCTGATAATGCATTTTGTAATTCATCCACAGATAAATGAGATTTCATTTTAATTTCTGCGGATTTGTTTTCTAAATCAACTGAAATATTTTCTACGTTTTCTAGTGCTGAAATAGATTTTTCTACGGAAGACTTACAACCATTGCAAGTCATTCCAGAAATGTTGTAAGTATGTGTCATTTTACTTTTGTTTCTTTACTTTTTTCAATTCTCCTTCATGATCTTTTACAATTTCCTCATCTCTGTATTTGCAACAAGGATGCACAGATTCGTACGCTTCATTTTTAGCGACAATTTTTTTATCATCTTCTAATAAAATATCATGCCCAACTTCTAATATATGATCTTGAATGGTTTTAACATCAGTTTTACGCTCGTCCATTATTACATTTAGTTGATGTGTTGTTGGACTCCAAATTGCAAACTTTACACCTTTTGTTTTTAAAGCTGCAGTTTCTATACGCTTTTTGCACATACCACAAATGCCATCTACTTTCATAGATATTTTTGCGTTTTTATCTTTTTTTACTTCTTGCGCTTGTACTGTAAAACCTGCTAAGATTATTGCTAATGTTATAAATACTTTTTTCATTTTATTGATTTTTATTTAGTTTTAATCCTCAAAGGTTTTGAAACCCTTTGAGGAGTTTGTAATTAATTTTTATTTTTTTTAACTATTTAATTTTAAATCGTAATCCTGCATAGATTGATCTTCCAAAAATTGGCTGATACACAATAGTTGTATCAAAATTTGCACCAAAAGGATCATCACTTCCTAAAATAGGATTTGGTTGTTGCACATTGGTTAAGTTTTCTCCTCCAACATACACTTCAAATTTACTAGAAAATACTTTTGTAATCTGCGAATTTAATAACTGGTAAGATGCAGCATTTTCTGGTAATTGATATTGCACAGGATTTGAACGTGTATTTGGCAAACGCTGTTCTCCAATAGTATTGAAAGTAACATCAAATCGCCATTGAGATTCTTTTGCTGTTAATTCGGTTTCATAAGATAAATTTGCAAAGAAACGTGTTTGTGGCTGGATTGGTTTTTGCAAGTTTCCACTTTTATAATCTGTAGAAATATCAAAATACTTGTAAGCCGTTCTAAAATTGAGGTTTTTAGCCAGCTCATAATTTACTTCTACTTGAAAACTATTAGCAATACTACTTCCATTTAAATCGTAAAATGAAATTTCTTGCGGATTTTCCCAATCTACAATTACTTGGTTTTGAAAGTTGGTTTGATACAAATCAAATGTAATATCGCCATTTTTTTCAAAAATATTGAATCTCTGCATAAAGGAAACTCCATAATTCCATGCAATTTCGGGGTTTAATCCGTAAATATTTCCACCAACATCATCGATGTTAATTTGCCTAGAACTTGCAAACAACTGTTGGTTTTCTGCAAAAATATTTGCGCTTCTTTTTCCTCTTCCAACAGATGCTCTTAAAACTCCTCTATCCCAAGGAACATATCTTAGATGCAAACGTGGCGTAACAAAAGTACCTAGCAAATTGTGTGTATCAACTCGTAAACCCGCAGTTAAACTAAAATCTTCTAAATTATCAAAAGCATATTCAAAAAATGCGCCTAAAGAATTTTCGTTTCTGCTAAAATTTGTAGTATTAACCAATTCATCAAATCGATCATATGTATATGACAATCCTGTTTTAAATTTGTTTCTTGTATCACCAATAATGGAATTGAATATTAAATTAGAATACACACTTTCATGCTGAATATCATACACATTCAATCCAAAATATGAGTCTTGTTGATGGTTGCTATACGCTGTTTGAAACCCAATACTTTGAAAAGGCATTTCTGGAAAAACATACCCAAGTTTTAAAGAAGTATCAAAACGTTTGGTATCTATTTCACTTCCCCATTTATTGGTAGTTCCTCTGTCTAATTCAGGATTAAAATCCAGTTCTCCTGTCTGTTTTTCATCATTTAAAAAACGAACATTTATAAAACTAACCCAACCTTTTTCGGCGTCTGTAAATTGCCATCTGTTCATTACATTGAGTTGATTGGCTAAGGGCATGTCTAAAAAATTATCACCATTATTATCAAATTTCTGACCTGTATAATTTCCATGGATGTATACACCTGTTTGCCATTTATCTGAAATTAGCTCATTAAAATGCGTATTCAATTCAAAACGACCCATTTGAGAACCATAGGCATTTAAGAAAAATTTATTATCAGAAAATGGTTTTACCAATTCTGCATTAATTTGTCCAGAAATACTTTCAAATCCATTCACTACAGAACCTGCACCTTTTGTAATTTGAATACTTTCTACCCAAGTTCCTGGTGTAAATGTGAGTCCAAAAACTTGACTTGCACCTCTAACAGTCGGAATATTTTCTTGTGTAATTAGCAAATACGGACTTTTTAAACCAATCATTTCAATTTGACGAGTTCCTGTTAACGCATCAGAAAAACTTAAATCGATTGATGGATTTGTTTCAAAACTTTCAGCCAAATTACAGCAAGCAGCTTTTAACAATTCTTCTGCATTTACTGTAAACATATTAGTGGTTGATAAAAATGATTTTTGAACCGGATTTCTTTTTGTATTAATCGTGATTTCTTCCAGCTCACCCTCTGGCTTTAAAAAGTAGTGAATTGGTTCTAAATTATTAATAGTGATGGTATCTGTTTTATACCCCAAATAACTAACAACCAGTTTTTTATATTCAAGTTTATAAGCAATTGTAAACCAACCCTTACTATTGGTAATTGCACTTACATTTGTGTTTAGCCAATGTACAGAAACGCCTTCTATCCCTAAATTATCTTTAGGATTGTTTCGTTCCATAATCATGCCTTTATAGGTTGTTTGAGAAAACAGCATGAAAGGCATCAATAGCAAAAAGCTATTTAAAATATATTTTTTCATTTAATATTGATTTTAATTTTATAACAAGACTGTTAATCATCTAAAAAGATGACATTTGAGTGTTAAAAATTAAATCAAATTAAAAAAAGATTGGTAAGAAACCTGATAATCGAAAGCAATATCAGGTGGAGAAAAATCTTTGTAAGATTTTTTTTCAGTAGAAATTTCTACAAATATGTCTTTATAAGAAATAAAAAAAGCTGCTAAAAACTGCTGATTTTCAAAAGTGATGTTCTCAATTTTGTTGTTTTGCAATTCATCTTGTCCTTCAATTTGATGAACCTCATCTTTACAGCAATTTTTCTTTTTTGATACTTTTTCCATATCCATTCCACAAGCATCAGTTTCGCCTGTAAAAGAAATATCAACTAAAAAATCTCCACAATAATGTGTATCAACCGTAAAAGAAAAGGTTGAAAACAACACTAAAAACGCTAGTGTTAAAGACGATATTTTAGTTAAAAAATGTTTCATTATTGTTTTGCAAATTTACAATAAGATTTTGTAAAAATTTGTTAAAAAAGGCTAACTTAAAGTTATCAAGCCAAGAATTCACTAATTATCATTTTTTACAAAAAATCTTATACTTTTTTAAAGATTTTTAAATAATGAAATTTTATAAACTTCCGAAATTCATATGATGGATTGAAATATTTAAGATATCGCTCCTCTGGAGCTTAATTTAGTTGTACCAAGTATATTTATTAATAGTTCATCCCTCTGGGATTTTTAGCTCCTTAGGAGCGAAATATTAATAATAATTAATCAATAATGACGCAAAGCTCCATAGGAGCGAAATTTACGAGTGTACTAATTTTTAAAATAAAATCTTACTTAATTTTAACAAGAAGTAACAATATATCATTTATTTTTGTCGTCAAAATTAAAATTATGAATATCGAAGTTTTATCAAAAGAAATTGATACAATTATAGCTAATAAAGCATCTAAAGAAGAAAAATTACAAGCCATTTGTGATTACTTAGAAAGTGAAATCTCTTACTATGATTGGGTTGGTTTTTATTTTATCAACGGTAATAAAGAAGAATTAAAATTAGCACAATATACAGGTGAAGAAACTGAGCACACGATTATTCCTTTTGGAAAAGGAATTTGTGGACAAGTTGCTGTAAGCAATCAGAATTTTGTGGTACAAGATGTTTCTGAACAAGATAATTACATTTCTTGTGGTTGGAAAGTAAAATCTGAAATTGTGATTCCTATTTTTGTTGATGGAGAAAATATTGGGCAAATTGATATTGATTCTCACACAGCAAATACATTTACAGATAATGACACAATTTTACTAGAATACGTTTGTAAACAAGTTGCTACGTTGTTTTAAGAAATAGCCCCTTTTAATTTCCCCAAAGGGGAAAAAATCTTTGTGGATATAACATTTACTTTTTTTTGAAAAACTCTTTTTTAATTAGATGATTTTCAAATAGTTTAGCTCTCTTTAAAGCGTCTTACATTCATTGATTATACTTCTAGTTTTTTTCAAAATGACAAATTTTGTAGAAATATCTATCAACTGCAAACTGCCACTGAAAACTGAAAACTCATTTTGTTAACTACTCCCCTATTTTGTTACTATCTTTTTATTGTAATTCACTCAATGTTTGTGTAGCTTTGCGTGCTTAACAACAACACAACAAATGAGCACTTCAAAAACAATTAAATCTGCCTTAATTTCGGTATTTCACAAAGATGGTTTAGCACCAATAGTTCAAAAGTTAAATGAGTTAAATGTTACTATTTATTCTACTGGTGGTACAGAAAAATTCATAAAAGAGTTAGGCATTGATGTGGTTCCTGTAGAGGATGTTACCTCTTACCCATCTATTTTAGGAGGAAGAGTAAAAACTTTACATCCAAAAGTTTTTGGAGGAATTTTAAACAGACAAGATCATGAAGGTGATGTTGCTGAGATGCAAGAATACAACATTCCACAATTAGATTTGGTGATTGTAGATTTATATCCGTTTGAAAAAACAGTTGCTTCTGGAGCACCTGAGCAAGATATTGTAGAAAAAATTGATATTGGTGGCATTTCTTTAATTAGAGCATCAGCCAAAAACTTTAAAGACACATTTACGGTTTCTTCCATGGAGCAATATGATGAGTTTTTATCGATCTTATCAGAAAATAATGGAGAAACTTCTATAGAGCAAAGAAAAAAGTTTGCTGCAAAATCTTTTAATGTTTCTTCTCATTATGATACAGCCATCTTTAATTATTTTAATGAAGATGAAGTTGTTTATAAAGCGAGTGAAACTGTTTCTAAAACTTTACGATATGGAGAAAATCCGCATCAAAAAGGGTTTTTCTTTGGAGATTTAGATGCAATGTTCGATAAATTACATGGTAAAGAATTAAGCTACAACAACTTATTAGATGTTGATGCAGCTGTAAATTTAATGAACGAATTTATTGGAGAAGACCCAACATTTGCGGTTTTAAAACATAACAATGCTTGTGGTTTTGCGCAAAGAAGCACTATTAAACAAGCGTATTTAGATGCTTTGGCTGGCGATCCTGTTTCTGCTTTTGGTGGTGTTTTAATAGCCAACAAAGAAATTGATGCAGCAACTGCAGAAGAAATTCATAAATTATTTTGTGAAGTTGTGATTGCTCCAAGTTATGCTGATGAAGCTTTATCAATCTTAAAAGGAAAGAAAAACAGAGTTCTATTAATTCAGAAATCTACAGAATTACCAACTCAAAATGTAAGAACCGCTTTAAATGGTTTGTTGGTGCAAGACAAAGATGCTAAAACAGATACGTTAGCAGATTTAACATACGCTACAAACACAAAACCAACTGAAAGCGAACTAAAAGATTTATTATTTGCTTCTAAAATTTGTAAGCATACAAAATCGAATACCATTGTATTTACCAAAAACAATCAGCTTTTAGCAAGTGGTACAGGCCAAACTAGTAGAGTTGATGCGTTAAGACAAGCTATTGAAAAAGCAACCTCTTTTGGTTTCGATTTACATGGAGCAGTAATGGCTAGTGATGCATTTTTCCCTTTTCCTGATTGTGTAGAAATTGCAGATAAAGCAGGAATTAAAAGCGTTATTCAACCTGGAGGATCTATAAAAGATCAGTTAAGTATCGATTATTGTAATGCCAATAATATATCGATGGTAATGACTGGAACAAGACATTTTAAACATTAATAAAATTAACAGATTTACAAGATTAATTTTAGTAAATTTGTAAGATTATTAGTACTCCAAAACAAGATAAATTTATGGGTTTTTTTGATTTTATGACGGAAGATATTGCGATTGATTTAGGAACCGCAAACACGTTAATAATTCACAATGGAAAAGTGGTTATTGATGCACCTTCCATAGTTGCTAGAAATAGACTGACTGGTAAAATTATTGCAATTGGCGAGGAAGCTAATTTAATGCAAGGAAAAACGCATGAAAACATCAAAACGATTCGTCCTTTAAAAGATGGAGTTATTGCAGATTTCCAGGCATCAGAAGAAATGATCAAGGAATTTGTAAAGCAAATTCCATCTATAAAGAAAAAATTATTTCCACCAGCATTAAGAATGGTTATTTGTATTCCGTCAGGAATTACAGAAGTTGAAAAACGAGCTGTACGTGATTCTGCAAAGCATATGAATGCCAAAGAAATCTACTTAATTTACGAACCAATGGCTGCTGCAATTGGTGTTGGTATTGATATTATGGAACCAAAAGGAAATATGATTATTGATATTGGTGGTGGAACTACAGAAATTGCTGTTATTGCTTTGGGTGGTATTGTTTGTGATCAATCTGTAAAAGTTGCTGGAGATTTGTTTACCAATGATATTATGTATTACATGCGTACGCAACACAATTTACATGTTGGTGAAACTACCGCAGAAAAAATAAAAATTCAAATTGGTGCTGCAACCGAAGATTTAGATACGCCTCCAGATGAAATGTTGGTTCAAGGTAGAGATTTGTTAAGTGGAAAACCAAAACAAGTACAAGTTTCTTTTAGAGAAATTGCAAAGGCTTTGGATAAATCTATCTTAAGAATTGAAGATGCAGTTATGGAAACATTGTCTAAAACTCCACCAGAATTAGCTGCGGATATTTACAATACAGGTATTTATTTAGCAGGTGGTGGTTCTATGTTACGTGGTTTAGACAAGCGTTTATCTCGTAAAACAGATTTACCTGTATATGTTGCAGACGATCCATTAAGAGCCGTTGTTCGTGGAACAGGCATTGCTTTAAAAGAATTAAAAAAATACAAAAACGTATTAATGAACTAGCATTATTAAGGTTTAAGAATGCAACAACTCATCTATTTTTTTCAGAAGTTTAAATATTTCCTGTTCTTTTTATTGCTATCATTTATTTCGCTTACGTTAACGTTTAATAATTTAGATTTCCATAAAAGTAAATTTGTAAACTCTGCAAATTTTATTACTGGTGGGTTTTACTCGCAAACTTCAAATATTGCTGAATATTGGAATTTAAAATCTGAAAACACACTTTTAGCTGAAGAAAACACGCGTTTAAAAAACCTGATAGAAAAATACAACTCCACAAATTTAAGTGTAGATTCAATTATTATTGATTCTACGAAATATCGACAGAAATACATTTTTACCACTGCTAAAATTATCAATAATAATTATGCTAAAGAGTTTAATTTTTTAACAATTGATAAAGGTGAAAATCAAGGCATAAAAAAAGAAATGGCTGTAATTAATAGTAAAGGAATTATAGGAATTACGGATAATTATTCTGCAAACTATGCAAGGGTTCAATCTATTTTAAATAGAAATAGTAAAATTAATGCTCGTTTAAAAAACAGCAACTATTTTGGTTCCTTGAGCTGGAATGGAAAAGATTATAATACTGTTCAACTTTCTGATATACCAAGACAAGCACCTTTAAAAATTGGAGATACTATAGAAACTGGAGGAAAATCTACAATTTTTCCAGAAGGTATTTTGGTGGGGGTTATATCTAAAATTAACAAAGGTAGTACAGCAGATAATAAAGTAGATGTTACTCTTTTTAATGACATGAGTAATTTAGGTTTTGTGCAGGTTGTGAAAAACTTAGACACTATAGAAATAAAACTTTTAGAAGCGCAAGATGAATAATCCATTTAAAATGGTTACGTTATTTTTTTTACTGCTTTTTTTGCAGGTTTTTGTGCTAAATAACATTTTATTTTTAGGGTTTATAAATCCGTATTTATATATTGTTTTTGTTTTTTTGTATCCACTAAAAGAAAATAGATTTCCGTTTTTATTTTACAGTTTTTTATTAGGTCTTTCTGTCGATTTTTTTTCTGACTCAGGAGGAATTCATGCTTTTTCAATTTTATGTATCTCTTACATACGATTATTTTTTATAAGAATTTACTTCAGAAAAATACCAGCAGATTATCCGTTTTTCAAATTAAAATCAGAATCTTTTGGTAAAATTTTTAATTACGTAGTAACTTTAACAATCATTCATCATCTTATCTACTTTTCTTTTGCTAATTTTAGTTTTTATAATTTTTCTAACGTACTTTTAAATACAATTTATTCAAGTATTTTTACGTTATTATTATATTTTTTAGGAACTTACATTTTTACTAAAAGCGAATAATGCAAAAAAGTTTTTTACTCTATTTTCTAATCACCTTTATTGGTCTAGTTTTTATTGGGCGCTTATTTCAATTGCAAATAATTAGAAGCGAAAGTTATGATCCTATTCATAATGCCGCTGTAAAAATAATTTACGACTATCCTGAGCGTGGTTATATATATGATAGAAATGGAAAGTTATTGGTTGCAAACCAACTTTCTTATGATGTAATGGTACAACCAAATCAAGTAAAAGCTTTAGATACTTTAGAGTTCTGTAAACTTTTAAAAATTGATAAAGAAGATTTTTTAAAACGCTTTCAAAAAGCAGAAGATTATGCCCCATATTTAGCATCTGTTTTCTTAAAACAATTAGCCAAAGAAGATTTTGCTTTTTTACAAGAAAAACTACACAAATACACTGGTTTTTTTATTCAAAAAAGAATCATTAGAGATTACCCAATAAAGGCAGCTGCCAATGTTTTAGGATATATTGGAGAGGTAAATGAAGAAAAAGCAAGAAATAGCACGTATTACCAACAAGGTGAATTAGAAGGAAAAGATGGTGTAGAAAGACAATATGAAGAAATTCTAAGAGGTAGTAAAGGAAAAAAATACTTACACAGAAACCGATTTAACAAAGTTACTGGCTCTTATAAAGATGGTATGTATGATACATTGCCAGAAAATGGTAAAGACTTAAGGTTAACCTTAGACATCGAGTTACAATTATATGCACAACAGCTAATGAAAGGAAAACGTGGGGGGATTGTTGCTATTGAACCTTCAACTGGCGAAATTTTAGCATTGGTAACAGCTCCTTCTTATGACCCTAATATGTTAGTGGGTAGAAAACGTTCAAAAAATTCAGTTCTTTTATTTAATGATTCAATTAGTAAACCAAGTTATGACAGGGGTTTATTAGCAGCTTATGCACCTGGAAGTCCTTTTAAAATGATGAATGCCTTAATAGGTTTACAAGAAAATGTTATCAATCAACATACAGCATTTAGATGTTATGGAGGCTTTAGATATGGAAACAGAGCAGGAGAATTTATGGGATGCCACTGTGGAATTTATGGCAGTCCAATTCAATTAAAAACTGCTATTGCAAAATCTTGTAATAGTTATTTTTCTAATACCTATAAAAGAATTGTAGAAAAAGACAACAATCCTACCCAAGGTTTAAATACTTGGCACGATCATGTAGCTAGTTTTGGATTAGGAGATTTTTTAGGCTACGATTTACCTGCAGGACAAAGAGGACTAATTCCTGATGGAAATTACTATGACAATCGTTATAAATATTCATGGAATGGGTCTACCATTATCTCAAACGCAATTGGTCAAGGTGAAATTTTAACAACCCCTATACAACTAGCAAACTTTACTGCTGCTATAGCAAATAGAGGCTATTTTTACACACCACATATTGTAAAAAAAATTGATACTGCTTTCATAGACAATCCAAACTATACAGTTGCTAAAAAAACGACTATAGATAAAAAGCATTTTACACCTGTTATTGAGGCTATGCATGAAGTTTTTAAAACAGGAACAGGTCAATGGGCTCAAGTAAAAGACATCGAAATTTGTGGAAAAACAGGAACCGCAGAAAATTTTATTATTGTTGATGGTGTTAAAGAACAATTAAAAGATCATTCAATTTTAGTAGCATTTGCGCCTAAAGACAATCCTAAAATAGCTTTAGCAGTTTTCGTAGAAAATGGTGGTTATGGATCAACAATTGCTGCTCCCATAACAAGTTTAATGATCGAAAAATATATTAACGGAAAAATCTCTGAAAGAAATAAATACAGAGAATTAAATATGTTAAACATGAGCTTGCAAGAAATTTATGACAAACAAATTCAAAAACCCTTAGAAGAAATTGCGTCAAGAACAAAATAATATATTTGCAGGTATAGATTGGATTTTAGTTTTTATTTACATTGCTTTAGTCGGTTTTGGCTGGGTAAATATTTTTGCAGCCTCAAAATCTGAGGAAGATATTGAACTTATAGGTTTTGCAACAAAATACGGTAAACAATTAATTTTTATTGTTTTAACAATTCCACTAATTATCCTAATTCTTTTTTTTAACTCAAAATTTTATGAAAAGTATGCTAGTATTTTTTATATAATTTCAATATTTTCATTAATCCTTTTATTTCCTTTTGGTAAAGAAATTAATGGAGCAAAATCTTGGTTTAATTTTGGAGTTCTAGGTTTGCAACCCTCTGAATTTATGAAAGCTTTTACAGCACTTGCCATAGCTAAATTATTAAGTGACAGGCAGTATAATTTTAAGTTGGTGAAAAATCAGATAAAGGCATTCATCATTATATTTTTTCCTGCATTTTTAATTACCTTACAACCAGATGCTGGTTCTGCACTTATTTATCTTTCTTTCTTTTTTGTTTTACACAGAGAGGGACTGACTCTCAATTACATTTTATTAGGAATAACTTTTATAACATTATTTATTTTAACCATATTTTTTGGAGCTAATAAAATGTTTATCTCACTTTTCATCATCATCTCCATTATTGTAACCTATATTATTTATAGAGGAGGCAAAAGATTTTTAAGATTCAATTGGCATAAAGTATTAGCTATTTATGCAATTATGGCTTTATTTATTTTCGGAACAGGGTACACTTACAATAATGTATTTAAACAACACCATAGAGATCGTTTTGAAGTATTATTGGGTTTAAAAGTTGATAATAGAAATATTGGATACAACTCATATCAATCTGAATTAACAATTAGTTCTGGTGGTTTGATTGGAAAAGGCTTTTTAAATGGTAATTTAACACAAGGCGATTTTGTTCCTGAACAGCATACAGATTATATTTTTAGCACTGTTGGCGAAGAATGGGGATTTTTAGGAAGCAGTTTTGTAATAATTCTATTTATGCTACTAATGTATAGAATAATATATTTAGCAGAATCGCATACAAATAAGTTTGGTAGGATATATGGCTACAGCTTGGCCTCTATTCTATTTTTCCACGTAATTGTAAATATTGGAATGGTAATAGGGTTGTTACCAACTGTTGGAATTCCTTTGCCATTTTTTAGTTATGGAGGATCTTCTCTTTGGGGCTTTACTATTTTATTATTTATATTCATAAGATTAGATGCTCATAAAAATTATGATTTCTAAAAATAGATTTGCTAAAAATTTATCACAAAAAAAACTCTGAATATAAATTCAGAGTTTTTAAGTTTTATAGAAGTATCAAATATTATAATGCAGCAACCTTTTTTGTCAATTGAGACTTTAAGTTAGCAGCTTTATTTTTATGAATAATATTATTTTTAGCTAATTTATCTAGCATAGAAATAACTTTACCCAATTTAGTTTCTGCTTCAGTTTTATCTTCAATTGCACGTAAATCTCTAACTGCGTTACGAGTTGTTTTGTGCTGATATTTGTTACGTAGCCTTTTAGCGTCGTTACTTCTTATTCTCTTTAATGCTGACTTATGATTTGCCATAATTTCTTTACTTCTTGTTTCTTATTAAAACTTTTGTAGTCCGTACGGGAATCGAACCCGTGTTACATGGATGAAAACCATGCGTCCTAACCCCTAGACGAACGGACCATAACAATTAAGTGTTCCTAATTGCGGGTGCAAATATACAACGTTTTTTAAATTGTGCAATAGTTTTTTAAAAAAAATCACTTTTTTTTTAAATTTATTTTTTTTGCTAATACGCTTTTGCAAATAACACCCTTTTTGAGGACGGTTTTCCCGTTAAAACACAAACACCTGACTCTTCTTTAGCATCATTTGGAATGCATCTAATAGTAGCTTTTGTATATTCCTTTATTCTATCTTCGGTTTCCTCTGTTCCATCCCAATGAGCAGAAACAAAACCTCCTGTATTTTTTATTGCTTGTTTAAATTCCTTAAAATCGTTTACTTCTGTAGTATGTTCTTTTCTAAAACCTATTGCTTTATCGAATAAATTATTTTGAATTTCCTCTAATAGTTTTTCTATGAATGCAACTGTATCATTTTGAGAAATAGTTTGCTTTTCTAACGTATCTCTTCTTGCAATTTCTAACGTTCCGTTTTCAATGTCACGATTTCCAATGGCAATTCTTACAGGAACTCCTTTTAATTCATATTCTGCAAATTTTGCACCTGGTCTAAAAGTATCTCTATCATCAAACTTTACAGAAATACCTTTTTTACGCAGCTCTTTAACTAAAACGTTCACTTTTTCAGAGATTGCTTCTAATTGTTCATCATTTTTATAAATAGGCACAATTACTACTTGAATTGGAGCCAGTTTTGGAGGAAGCACCAAACCTAAATCATCTGAATGCGTCATAATTAAACCACCTATTAAACGAGTAGAAACTCCCCAAGAAGTTGCCCAAACATATTCTTGTTTCCCTTCTTTTGATGTATATTTTACATCGAAAGCTTTGGCAAAATTTTGGCCTAAAAAGTGACTTGTTCCTGCCTGTAAAGCTTTTCCATCTTGCATTAAAGCTTCAATTGTATAGGTATCTTCTGCCCCTGCAAAACGTTCACTATCAGATTTTACTCCTTTAATAACTGGCATTGCCATAAAATTTTCTGCAAATTCTGCATACACATCTTGCATTTGTTTTGCCTCTGTAACTGCTTCGGCTTTTGTTGCATGTGCTGTATGCCCTTCTTGCCACAAAAACTCTGCAGTTCTTAAAAACAATCGAGTACGCATTTCCCAACGAACAACATTTGCCCATTGATTTATCAACAAAGGTAAATCTCTGTAAGATTGCACCCAACCTTTATAGGTGTTCCAAATAATAGCTTCAGATGTTGGTCTAACCACCAACTCTTCTTCTAATTTAGCTTCTGGATCTACTCTTAATTTTCCTGGATTATCAGGATCATTTTGCAAACGGTAATGCGTTACTACAGCACATTCTTTTGCAAATCCTTCCGCATTTTTTTCTTCTGCTTCAAATAAACTTTTAGGTACAAAAAGTGGAAAATAGGCATTTTGATGCCCTGTTTCTTTAAACATTCTATCCAATTCTTTCTGCATGTTTTCCCAAATAGCGAATCCGTAAGGTTTTATAACCATACAGCCTCTAACAGCTGAATTTTCCGCTAAATCAGCTTTCACAACTAATTCATTATACCATTTAGAATAATCTTCCGATCTTTTCGTTAATTTTTTACTCATAACCTATACTTTGGCACAAATTTTGCATTATTTCAAGTGAAAATTTTGTTAAAAGATTCAAATCTTTTTCAAAATCGCTACAAAACTACTATATTTTAGTGTTTTTAAAGCAATAAAACATCAATAAAGAATAATACCTAAAACATATCATTATGAAACTATATTATAAAAATTTAAAGCTACACCAACTTATCTTACTTGTAACTGCTAATTTATTATTAGTTTCTTGCGGTACTTACCAAAGTATTTATAATGATGATGGTATTTATGGTGATGTTACTCTTGGTAACGATGAAAAGAGAGTAATTGTTATGGATGAGCCAGAATACAACAATTATGAAGAAAACTATTTTACGAAAAAACTAAATGAGCTTCAAAATATCGAAGACAATGAAATTTTTGTTGATGTAGATTCTTATAATTCTAATAACAATTATGTTGATGACCAAATAATTGATGAAACCTTATATTATGATGCAAGTCAACCTTGGGGTTATGAAAATAATGATGTTGTTGTAAACATAAACCTAATGAATGACCCTTTTTGGGGTGCAGGCTTCAATAATTGGGGCTGGGGATTTAATAATGGTTGGGGTTTCAATAATTGGGGTTGGGGTTTCAACAATGGCTGGGGAAATCCTTTTTGGGCAGGAAATCGTTTTTGGCATCCATATCATAATAATTGGGGCTGGAATCGTGGTTTTTACGGTTCTCGATGGAATAATAGTTACAATAGACCTTACTTTGATAGAGGTTATACCTATGGAAGAAGAAATAATTCTATAAATTCTAGAAACAGACTTTCTACAAACAGAAGAAATAATTCTATAAATAGCAGAAGAACTGTTGGATTGTCTAATAGAAACAATACAATTTCGAGCAGAAGATCATCTGGAATCGTTAGAAATGGAAGAACTATAAGTCCATCAAGAAGAAGTGCTACCATAAATAGAAGTTCTTCTTCAGTTAGAAGAAGCTCTACACCCTCTAGAAGAAGCTCTACAATAAATAGAAGTAGCAGAACAAATTCTAGAAATAGTAATTCTACATATAGAAGATCTTCATCAAGCACAAATAATAGAGCTTCTAGCTCATCAAGCAGTAGATCTAGATCATCATCAACTAGAAGTAGTGGCTCTTCATCCTCAAGAAGTTCAGGTACAAGCAGTTCTAGCTCTAGCAGAAGATCATCATCATCGTCTTCATCATCTAGAAGAGGAAATTAATATTATACTTAAAAGAAAATTTCAAAAAACATGAAAAAACTTTTTATATCAGCTATTTTTATATTTACTGCATTTGGCTCTTTTTCTCAGTCTTTAAGTTACCAAGATTTAGCCATTTTATTTTCTCAAGATGATAAAAACGGAACAGCTAGATTTACAGCAATGAGTGGAGCTTTTGGAGCTTTGGGTGCAGATATTTCATCTATAAATATAAACCCTGCAGGATTATCTGTATTTAATAATAGTTTATTTTCTGGAACATTTAACTCTAGAAATACAGAAATCAACTCAAATTATTATGGTACTAATTTAGCAAATCAAAATCAGTTTACAAATTTGTCACAGGCTGGAGCTGTTTTAGTTTTTGATAGTGCTTACAAATCAGACTGGAGTAAATTTGCAGTAGGTATCAATTACAGGATTACAAAAGATTTTAACAACAACTTTTTAGCACAAGGTAATAGTGGTGTTGCAACATTTACAGAATATCCTTTAGATTTAAATAACCCTCCCCTAGTTTATGATATTGCCGATGAACAACGCTTTAATAATTTCTTTGCTGGTGAATTAAGCGAAGTAAATTTTGGATTTTCTTCTGTTTACAATCAAAAGCTACATGTAGGATTGGGACTAAATTTTTACGATTTAAATTTTAATCAACAATCTACTTTAACTGAATTTAATAGTGATGTTAATGGAAATGAATTAGATGCCAATTTATATCAAGAAAACTTTACAACAGGAACTGGCTTTTCTGCTAATTTAGGTTTTATCTATAGAGCAAATCAAAGTTTTAGATTTGGTTTGTCTTATCAAACACCAACTTGGTTTTCAGAAGTTATTGAGGATAGTAATATTGTAGATAATGATGGTTTTTTTGGGGATACAGAAATAATAGTAAGTGAAGATAATTTAATTTACGACAATACTGCTAATAATTTTTTCCCTTCACAACAATTATTTTATAGATTAAGAACACCAAGTAAACTAATAGCAAGTACAGCTTTTATATTTGGTAAAAACGGTTTGATAAGTTTAGACTATAGTAATAAAAACTATAAAGGAATTAATCTTTCTGAAGATGATTTTTCTGCAGAAAACCAAGCTTTTCAAAACGATTTTAGAAATACTCACAATTTGAACATTGGTACAGAATGGCGTTTAGATAAATTTAGTGTTAGAGGTGGTTACTCCTATGAACAATCTCCTTATGAAAACAATAATTTTAATAATGGTAGTGCTTTACAATTAGATGATGTTACTGGTTATTCTTTTGGAGCTGGTTATAATTTTGGTAATTTTAAAGTAGATTTTGCTTACAGCAATAGCAACAGAACTGGTGCTTATAATTTTTATTCTGGTTTTAATGTTGATGCATCAAACATCACTTTAGATAACAGATTTTTTACAGGAACAGTTTCGATAAGCTTATAATCAATTTTCTCTATAATAAAGACCTTGTATATACAAATATGCAAGGTCTTTTTTATTGCAAGTCAGTTTTTTCCCTTAATTTTGCAACTTATACTTTAGAACATGCAAGAGACAAAAATTACCATACAAGAAACTACCAACGAAACCATATTAAAATTTAACAGTACACAAGTTTTAATCAATGGTGGTAGTTATGAATTCGCGAATATAGACGAAGCAAAGAACTCTCCTTTAGCACAACAATTATTCTATTTACCTTTTGTAAAAAAAATATTTGTAACGGCTAATTTTATTGCAATTCAACGTTTCGATATTGTAGAATGGCAAGATGTGCAAGACGAAGTTGCTGAACAAATTCAGGCGTATTTAAATGATGGAAATGTGGTTGTAAACGAACAAACCTCATCATCCAAAAAAGAAGCCATTGAAGTATATGCAGAAGTTACGCCAAATCCTGGAGTAATGAAATTTGGTACAAACAAGAATTTAACACAAACAGATGTTGAGTTCAAAAACATAGAAGAAGCAAGTAAATCATCTCCTTTAGCACAAGCCATTTTTAATTTTCCTTTTGTAAAAGAAGTTTTTATTTCTGATAATTATGTTTCTGTAACCAAATATGATATGGTGGAATGGAAAGAGGTTTTTGCAGAAGTAAGAACGTTTATTCGCGAATATTTAGTGGATGGAAAAACCATTATAAAAGAATTACCTACTTTAGATACTGCAACACATAAAGAAACTATAGCACCCGTTATTGAGTTAGAAGGGATTCCTGCTCAAATTTCAGATATTTTAGATGAATATATAAAGCCTGCTGTAGCTGGTGATGGAGGAAATATTGCCTTTAGGTCTTATGATGAAAAAAACAAAGTTGTAAGTGTAGTTTTACAAGGTGCTTGTAGTGGCTGTCCATCTTCTACAGCAACTTTAAAAAATGGAATTGAGGCTTTATTAAAAGATATGATGCCAGGTCAAATTAATGGTGTTGTAGCAATTAACGGTTAGGAGTTAGGAGTTAGGAGTTAGGAGTTAGGAGAAAAATAAAAATATTTAGCTTAAATCAAACATACATGTCAGCAGAAAAAATTAATCCTTACAAAGATTCAGATTTAGGAAAAAAAGAGCAAGTTGCCCAAATGTTTGACACTATTTCTGGCAATTACGATGGTTTAAACAGAGTTATTTCTTTAGGAATTGATGTAAAATGGCGTAAAAAAGTAGTGGAGATTGTTGGTAAAAACAATCCGAAACAAATTTTAGACATTGCCACAGGAACAGGAGATTTAGCCTTAATGATGGCTGCTTTAAAACCAGACAGAATAGTTGGTTTAGATATTTCTGCAGGAATGTTAGACGTTGGGAAACAAAAAATTGCCAAAGCTAAACTTTCTGACAAAATAGAAATGATTGTGGGCGATTCTGAAGAAATGCCTTTTGACGATAACACGTTTGATGCCATTACTGTTTCTTTTGGCGTGCGAAATTTTGCCAACCTTAACAAAGGCTTAACAGAAATTGCTAGAGTATTAAAACCAACTGGAGTTTTAGTTATTTTAGAAACATCAAACCCTGTAAAATTTCCTTTTAAACAAGGTTACAAAATCTACACCAATCTATTTTTGCCAGCAGTTGGTAAATTGCTATCTAAAGACAAGGTTGCCTATTCTTATTTATCTGAATCAGCAAATTCTTTTCCTTTTGGAGAAGCTTTCAACAATATTTTACAAAAAAACGGGTTTACACATACAGAAGCAACTCCTGTAACTTTTGGAGTTGCCACAATTTACACTGCAAGTTTATAAAAATGATTAAAAAAGGGGTTCTTTTTGGTTTTTTCTTGATGATTTCTGCAACATTTTTCGCTCAAAGAGAACGTGTAGAAAATTTACCAACGTTCGATGATAGAAAAATTCATTATGGTTTTTATTTAGGAATCAATCAAAATGACTTTAAATTAAACTTAAGAAATAGCCAAGTTTTTAATGCTGATATTTCTGTAGAACCAACCTATGGTTTTAATGTTGGTTTAATTGCAGAATTACGCTTGCATAAAAACTTAAGTGTACGTTTAGAGCCTGGATTAGTAAGTAATTCAAAAAATATTATTTTCAATCATTTAAATACTTCTAGCAATCCACAAGACAGCATTAGAGAAATTGGCTCTACATATTTGCATTTTCCTGTAGTTTTTAAGTTCAGCACAGATCGCTATAAAAATATTCGTCCGTATGTATTGGGTGGTGTTTCTTTAGATTATAATTTTTCTAGTAATGAAGCCAATCAAGATGATAATTCTGCTGGACAATTTAGAATGCAATCCACCAATTTTATGTACGAAGTTGGTGTAGGAATTGATATTTATTTAGCTTTCTTTAAATTTTCACCTTCTATTCGTGGCGTTTTTGCCATTAATAACGAGATAAAATACGATGACGACCCAAATAGCCAATGGACTGCCCCTATTAACTTTATGGGAACTCGTGGCGTATTTTTGAACTTTGCCTTTGAGTAGGATTTTTATTATATAGAGATTCAAAAAGAGATTTGGACACGGATTACACAGATTATTATATTTTATTATTGTGATAAATTTTCACAAAATCACGAAATGCTATTACACAAAGATTCACAGAGGTTTTTCGCGGAGATTCTCAGAGACAAAATATCTAACTCCTTTAGAATCTAGAATTATTTATTATTATTGTCAGATTAAAACTTTATAAACTCCCAAAACTCTTACTAAATAACCAAATTTTTAATATATCGCCCTTCTAGGGCTAAACTTAATTTTGAAATAATTTTCTATGAATATTTCATCCCTCTAGGATTTTCAGCTCTGTAAGAGCAAAATATTAATAAAAAAATAGCGTAAGAAAAACAAAGCTACATAGAAGCGAAAATTAATCAAAAATATTTTTAAAAACTATATTTGTAAAGGTGCTAAAAATGACTCAAACTTGCTAACTGAAAACTGCAAACTAAAAAACTAACAACTCTAAAAATATGTAAACAATTAAAGACCTACAAGGTTTTTGAAACCTTGCAGGACTAAATACTACGTTTAAACTCGCTTAATAAAATAGCGGTTGCAGTTGCCACATTTAAACTTTCAGTTTCTTGTGTTTCACCAAATCTAGGGATTGATATTTTATTTTTTATCAACGTTTTTAATTCCTCACAAACTCCATTTGCTTCATTTCCCATCACTAAAATCGCTTCTTTTGGTAAGGTTGATGAATACACATTTTCACCATTCATATCAGCAATAAAAGTAGGTAAATTAGTTTCTTGCAAGTAGCTTTCTAATTCGATATATTTGATAGAAATCCTAGTTAAAGAACCCATACTTGCCTGCACAACTTTTTGATTGTAACAATCTACAGTATCTTTTGAGCAGATTAATTGTGTAACTCCAAACCAATCACATAAACGAATAATAGTTCCTAAATTTCCAGGATCATTAATAGCATCTAAAACAACGATCAATCCTTTTTCTTGAAGTGGTTTTTCATCTGGAATTTTAAACAACCCTAAAACTTTGTTGGGCGATTTTAAATTGCTGATTTTCTGCAAATCTTTTTCAGAGATTCTCACTATTTTATCCGAAGAAATTGTTGTTTCAAAATCATCAGTTGCCAATAACATATCAACTTGAAAAGAGGAATTTAAAAACTCATTGACTACTTTTATCCCTTCAGCAATAAATAAACCATTTTTTTGGCGATACTTTTTTTGCGATAAACTAGTTATTAATTTTAGTTGATTTTTTGAGATGCTCATTAATTGGTTGTAAATATAAATATACCGTTGAAAAATACTATTTTTGATATTCTTTGGAGTGCTAAAATAATGAAAAAACTTTCGTTTTATTTTTTATTCATCATCTTTCTAATTTCATGTAATTCTACGGAACATGTAATTGATGGACAGTTTATGCTTTCAAAAACCAATATTTTTATTGATAGCACAAAAACAAATGGAGCCGAAATTCAAAAATATATTTTACAAAAAAGAAATCCGCGATTTTTAGGTTTGCCTTTAGGTTTGTATTTTCATAATTTAGGAAATCATGACAAACCAAAAACACCTATTGAATGGGCTAAAGAAAACAAAAGGTCTTACAATTTTGTAAAGAGAATTTTCTCTGAAAAACAAAGTATCGCGTATGCAAATTCTTTTATAAACTTAAATGAATGGTTTTTAAGTTATGATGAACCTGCAATTATTAGTGAACTAAAAGTTAAAAGAACAGAAGACAATTTATCTGCCTATTATAAAACGCAAGGATATTTTAAATCTTCTGTAACTTCTACCATTAAAAGAGATTCTGCAAGCAAAAAAGCAACTGTAACCTATAACATTCTAAAAGGAAAACCAACAGTACTAGATACTGTAAATATCGATATAAAATCGTCAGTTTTAGATTCTATTTATACAAATTCGGGTATAAAATCCTTATTAATATCAGGAGATCGTTATAAAGATCAAACCTTTAGAAACGAAGCAAGTAAAGTAGTAAAACTTTTTAGAAACAATGGAATTTACAACTTTACTGAATCTGCACTAGGTTTTTATGTAGATTCTACAAGAACAGACTATAAAACAAATGTAGATTTTTTAATATCATCTAACAGGTTAGTAGAAAAAGAGGGTGTTTATATCGAAAAACCTTATAAAATACAAACCATAAAAGAAGTCCATGTAACTACAGATTACTCTTTTACACAAAAGGAAGAAAACATTTCTGACACTGCAACCTATAATAGCATTCAATTTTCTGCTTATGATAAATTGTTATACAATCCTAAATATTTATCACAGTCTATTTTTTTAAAACCTGGCGAAATTTACAGTGACACTTTGACAAATTTAACCAGAACACATTTAAAATCTTTACAGAACTTTAAATCTACAAATATAAAATTTACACCAATTGCTGGTTCTGATAATGAATTAAGGATGGATGTTTTATTATCACCTTTAGAGAAATACACGCTAGGTTTAGAATCGGAATTAACCCACTCAAACATAAGGAACTTAGGGATTTCTGGTAAGTTTTCAATTACAGATAGAAACATTTTTAGAGGGGCAGAATTGTTAAAAATGTCCTTTTTAGGATCTTGGTTCAACTCTAATAATGGTCCTGGTTGGGAAATTGGTGCAGATGCTTCTTTAGAGATTCCTAGATTTATTGCTCCTTTTGGGTTGGGAAAATTTGTACCTAAAGAAATGTCGCCAAGAACATTATTTTCAATTGGTTCTAGTTTTCAGAAAAATATTGGTTTGGATAGGCAAACCTTTACCATTTTAACAGATTACAAATGGCAATACACACCCAAAAAAACCATTCAATTAGAGGTTTTTAATACTCAATACATTCAAAATTTAAATGTGGGAAGTTTTTTTAATATTTATTCATCAGAATTTGATAGTTTAAATAGTGTTGCAGAAATATATGACAATGCCAATAACACAAATAATTTTCCTTTAGAAACGGATATAGATGCACAAGCACAAGATGCGTTACGATTTATGAATGTTGTTGCTACAGATACTAATTTTCAAAATTCAAATCCAGAACAATACAATACTGCTGTTAATATTCTAGATCGATATAATATTATTACGTCCGATTTTTTGATTCCTACTTTGGCATATACCTACACCTATAATGGTCAAACCAACTTTAAGGATAGTAATTTTTCTTTTTTTAGAATCAGGCTTGCCAATTCAGGAAATGTGTTAGGATTGCTATCAGATAAAAGAAATGCGAATGATAAAAAAACCATTTTAAACATTCCTTTGGCTCAATATTTTAAAACAGATATTGAGTTTAAGAAATTTTGGAGTGTTGGTGCTGAGAATTCTGTTTTTGCTTTTAGAACATTTTTAGGCGCCATTGTAACCTATGACAATTCTGATGTTCCGTTTACAAAAAGTTATTTTGCAGGTGGTTCTAATGATATTAGAGCTTGGCAAACGTACGAATTGGGTCCAGGAAGTAGAAAATCTGGCTTAGAATTTAACATTGGTAATTTTAAATTTTTAACCAGTGCAGAATATCGTTTTGATGTTGTTGGCAGATTAAAAGGTGCTTTATTTGTAGATGCTGGTAATATCTGGGACATCTCTGGCTCTGAATTTGTAGAAGAAGATGCTAAGTTTACTGGGCTATCATCCTTAAAAAATATGGCAGTAGGTTCTGGTTTTGGAGCAAGATTAGATTTTAATTTCCTAATCATCCGTTTTGATGTTGGTTTTAAAACCTACGAACCTTATTTAGAAGATAGTAAATGGTTTAAAAATTACAACTTTAATGCTGCAGTTTATAATATCGGAATCAACTATCCATTCTAAAAAAGATAACGTTTTCGTTATTTAAAATAGCTACTTTGTCTTAAAACCTACTATTTTTTGTTATTTTTGATAAAATTTATCAATTAAAACATACATAATATGAGTCATAATATTAAACCTGGTGTAGCAACAGGAAAAGAAGTTCAAGAAATTTTTAACTACGCAAAAGAAAAAGGGTTTGCATTACCAGCAGTTAATGTTGTAGGTTCTAACACAATTAATGGTGTTTTAGAAACTGCAAAAGAATTAAATGCGCCAGTAATCATTCAGTTTTCGAATGGTGGAGCACAGTTTCAAGCAGGTAAAGGATTATCAAACGAAAATGAAAAGGCAGCCATTGCTGGTGGAATTGCAGGAGCAAAACATATACATGCATTAGCAGAAGCTTATGGAGTTACTGTAATTTTACATACAGACCATTGTGCAAAAAAATTATTGCCTTGGATTGATGGATTGCTAGACGCAAGTGAAATCCACTTTAAAGAAACTGGTAAGCCCTTATATAGTTCTCATATGATAGATTTATCTGAAGAACCTTTAGAAGAAAACATCGAAATTTGTAAAGAATACCTTGCTAGAATGAGCAAAATGGGTATGACTTTAGAAATTGAGTTGGGAATAACTGGTGGTGAAGAAGATGGTGTTGACAATTCTGATGTAGATGCATCTAAATTATATACACAACCAGAAGAAGTTGCTTATGCTTATGAGGAATTGTTAAAAGTTTCTCCACAGTTTACAATTGCAGCAGCTTTTGGAAACGTGCATGGAGTTTACAAGCCAGGAAACGTAAAATTAACTCCGAAAATTTTAAAGAATTCTCAAGAATTTGTTACCAAAAGATATGGTGTTGAAGAAAATCACATCGATTTTGTGTTTCATGGTGGTTCTGGTTCTACTTTAGAAGAAATTAGAGAAGCAATTGGGTATGGAGTTATCAAAATGAATATTGATACGGATTTACAATTTGCTTTTACAGAAGGAATTAGAGATTACATGCAAGGAAAAGCAGATTATTTAGCAACCCAAATTGGGAATCCTGATGGAGCTGAGCAACCAAATAAAAAATATTACGATCCTAGAAAATGGTTACGTTTAGGAGAAGAAACTTTTAAAGCACGTTTAAAGCAAGCATTTGCAGATTTAAATAACGTAGATACTTTATAAGATTCTCAACATATTTTATAAAAGCATTTTGAAGAAATTCAAAGTGCTTTTTTTGTTTTTTAAGGTTGCTACAAAAAGAATTAATCAAACCAAATTAAAAGTTCGCAAAAATCTTTTACATTTGTAACTTGCTTTTTATTTTAAAAGCGACTAACATTAAATTAAATAAACTAACATTATGGCTTGGTTTAAAAGAACTGATAAAGGAATACAAACTGCAACAGAGGACAAGAAAGACACGCCTAAAGGACTGTGGTACAAAACTCCAAGTGGAAAAATTATTGACACAGAAGAGTTAAAAAAGAACTTATATGTAAGTCCAGAAGATGGCTATCATGTAAGAATTGGTAGTAAAGAATACTTCGAATTATTTTTTGATGACAACAAGTTTAAAGAATTAAATGAAGGGTTAACCTCTAAAGATCCTTTAAAGTTCGAGGACACTAAAAAATATCCAGACAGATTAAAAGCAGCTCAAGAAAAAACAAAATTAAACGATGCTGTTAGAACTGCTGTAGGAAAATCACTAGGAAAAGATTTGGTAATAGCTGCCATGGATTTTGCCTTTATTGGTGGTTCTATGGGTTCTGTAGTTGGAGAAAAAATTGCACGTGCAATTAATTATTCAATCGAGAATAAGATTCCATTTTTAATGATTTCAAAATCTGGAGGCGCAAGAATGATGGAAGCCTCGCTTTCTTTAATGCAATTGGTAAAAACATCTGCAAAATTAGCGCAACTAGCAGACGTTAAAATTCCATACATTTCTTTATGTACAGATCCAACAACGGGTGGTACAACAGCTTCTTATGCTATGTTGGGTGATATTAATATTGCAGAACCAAATGCATTAATTGCGTTTGCAGGGCCAAGAGTTGTAAAAGACACTACAGGAAAAGAATTACCAGAAGGTTTTCAAAAATCTGAATTTGTGTTAGAACATGGTTTCTTAGATGCTATTTATGAGCGTAAAGACCTTAAAAAACAAGTGAATTTATATATTGATTTGATACAGAATATTCCTGTTAGAAAAGAGGAAGCTGTATAGAAAACCATCCATAATTTATAAACAATTCAAAACCAACAAAAGAACTATTTTTTTGTTGGTTTTCTTCTTAAAAATAACACTATATTTGCACCTTCAATGAAAACATCATTGAACTACATAAAAATCATTTAAATAATATTGGCATGTACTTAACTAAAGAAGTAAAGGAAGGAATCTTCGAAAAACACGGTAAAGGAAAAAACGATACTGGAACTTCAGAAGGTCAAATTGCGTTATTTACGCACAGAATTAACCATTTAACTGGGCACTTAAAAAAGAATCGTAAAGATTATAATACAGAGCGTTCTTTAGTAATGATGGTAGGTAAGCGTAGAAGTTTATTAGATTATTTAAAAAAATCTGATATTACAAGATATCGTGCAATTATCGCAGAATTAGGAATTAGAAAATAATTCTTACAAAAAAGAGGCTCTATAAACGTGCCTCTTTTTTATTGAAAAATGTCTTGAAACTTGTTTCATTTCAAAAATTTGATATTCCTGTAAAACAGGAATTTAAAAGCAAAACTTCTTTAAGAGTAACAAACTTCAAAGAAATAAAAAAATCAGAATTACCAACAATAATTCTGAATTTCCATTGGAAAAACACACAACAGCTATTACTGAACTTGTTTCAGTGCAACACAACAACAACAAAAAATTAGTAATTAAAAATTTAGAATTCATTTTATGATTCCAAAAGTATTTAGAGAGGTTATAGACCTTGGAGATGGAAGAACCATCTCATTAGAAACTGGTAAATTAGCCAAACAAGCTCATGGTTCAGTTGTTGTTCAAATGGGAAAAGCAATGTTGTTATGTACAGTGGTATCTAGCTATAAAGCTGGTACAGTAGACTTTTTACCTTTAACAGTAGATTATAGAGAAAAATTTGCAGCTGCAGGACGTTATCCTGGAGGATTCTTTAAAAGAGAAGCAAGACCAAGTGATGGTGAAGTATTAACAATGCGTTTAGTAGACCGTGTTTTACGTCCACTATTTCCAAAAGATTATCATAGTGAAGTGCAAGTAATGATTCAGTTAATGTCTCATGATGAAGATGTTATGCCAGATGCCTTAGCAGGTTTAGCAGCATCAGCAGCGATTCAATTATCTGATTTCCCTTTTGAGTGCCCAATTTCTGAAGCAAGAGTTGCTAGAGTTAATGGCGAATTCGTGATCAACCCAACAAGAGCACAATTAGCGGAATCTGACATTGATATGATGATTGGAGCTTCTGCGGATTCTGTAATGATGGTAGAGGGTGAAATGGATGAAATTTCTGAAGAAGAAATGGCAGACGCTATTAAGTTTGCTCATGAAGCTATTAAGGTACAATGTGCTGCTCAAGTAAAATTAGCTGAAGCTTTTGGTAAAAAAGAAACAAGAACATACGAAGGAGAAAGAGAAGATGCAGAGTTAGCTTCAAAAATACACGACCTTGTTTACGACAAATGTTATGCAATTGCTAAAAAAGGAACTTCTAAAGTAGAGCGTACAGATGCATTTGAAGAAGTTAAAGAAGAATTAAAAGCTTCTTTTACTGAAGAAGAATTAGAAGATTATGGAGATTTAGTTGGAAAATATTTCAACAAAGCTCAAAAATCTGCAGTTAGAGAATTAACGTTAGCAGAAGGTTTGCGTTTAGATGGACGTAAAACTGATGAAATTAGACCAATTTGGTGTGAGGTAGATTACTTACCATCTGTGCATGGTTCATCAATCTTTACACGTGGAGAAACTCAAGCATTAGCTACAGTAACTTTAGGAACTTCTAGAGATGCAAACAAAATAGATATGCCATCTTATGAAGGTGAAGAAAATTTCTATTTACATTATAACTTCCCTCCTTTTTGTACAGGTGAAGCAAGACCATTAAGAGGAACTTCTAGAAGAGAAGTTGGTCATGGTAACTTGGCTCAACGTGGTTTAAAAGGAATGATTCCTGCAGATTGCCCATATACAGTAAGAGTAGTTTCTGAAGTTTTAGAATCTAATGGTTCTTCTTCTATGGCAACTGTTTGTGCTGGTACCATGGCTTTAATGGATGCAGGTGTACAAATGATAAGACCAGTTTCTGGTATTGCCATGGGATTAATTTCTGATGGAGATCGTTACGCAGTTTTATCGGATATTTTAGGTGATGAAGATCACTTAGGTGATATGGATTTTAAAGTAACTGGTACTTCTGAAGGAATTACAGCTTGCCAAATGGATATTAAAGTAAAAGGACTTTCTTACGAAATTTTAGTGAATGCACTAAAACAAGCAAGAAGTGGTCGTTTACACATTTTAGAGAAATTGACTGACACTATTCCTGCTGCAAATGCAGAAGTAAAAGCACATGCTCCTAAAATGGTTAACAGAAGAATTCCTAATGATATGATTGGTGCCTTTATTGGACCAGGAGGAAAACATATTCAGGAATTACAGAAAGAAACAGGAACAACAATTGTTATTACTGAAGACGCTGTAACTGAAGAAGGAATTATCGAAATTTTAGGAACAGACCCAGCAGGAATTGAGCAGGTAATTGCTAAGATTGAATCGATGTTATTCAAGCCAGAAGTTGGTAGCGCTTACGAAGTAAAAGTAATTAAAATGCTAGATTTTGGAGCTGTTGTAGAGTATGTAGAAGCACCAGGAAACGAAGTGTTATTGCACGTATCAGAATTAGCTTGGGAGCGTACAGAAAACGTAACTGATGTTGTTAACATGGGTGATGTTTTTGATGTGAAGTACTTTGGTTTAGACCCAAGAACTCGTAAAGAAAAAGTTTCTAGAAAAGCTTTATTACCAAAACCAGAAGGCTATTCAGCAAGACCACCAAGAGACGATAAACGTTCTGGAGGAAGAGACAACAGAGGAAGTAGCAATAATCGTGGACGTGATGACAGAAAGCCAAGAGCGCCAAGAGAACCTAGAAAAGAAGACTAAATTTTTTTTTTAACCATACAAGTAAAAACCTGTTTCATATAATGGAACAGGTTTTTTTTTATAAAAAAGGTATTTATAATGAAAACGCATATAATTAATCTAAAGCCCTTCTACCCTCTTTGTAAGTTTTTACACCCGCTTTTAACAAACGCTTCATTTTTTTAGAAGGCTGGTAATTTACATGGTATTTTTTTATGTTTCTTTTTGGAGTTAAATCTTTTTCGGTATTGCTAGCCACACCAGAAAATCCCATTTTAAAACGGCCCATTTCACCAAGGTCTACAATTTTGCCATCGGTAAGAAAATACTCTAGTTTTATTCCAAGCGCAATAAGTACAGCCCTAACATCTACCTCATGTAAACTACACTCCTCACTTATTAGTTTGGCAGCATACTCTAAATCTACAGTACCCGTATTTACAGCCTGTAAAATATACTGTTCTTCATTATTTTTTATGGAATTGTTTCTTTTGGTAATTCTGTAACGTAAAGACATCTTGTATTATTTATTTTTTGTATCTTTAAAAATAGCTTATTTCTGCTAATAAAAATCATCTCTTAGCATTATTCTACTATTTTATAAAAGATATACTACTATATTTATCAATATATACTACAATTTATAATGGAATATACTAGTATATTGTAAAACAACTCCCTTAAGTATGCAAAAACACTTAAGGCAAAGTGCTAAAAACTTCCTTAAGTTTTACACAATTGCACCTATCTTGTTAAAACAAACTTCTATAATTAAGTTTTTACTTGTTTAAGGGGTACTATGTTGGCGTAAGTTTTATGAATACCAACCTTAGGCAATTCAGCAAATATTGCATGTAAGTTGCTACATTTTGTTTATAAAAAAACTAAATGCTTAATATGGCACAACTATTACTTTCAACAAAATAAAAAAGACATTCATAATTTAATTTATTTTTAGTACATTTAAATGCTATTGAAAACCTATGAAAAAATATCCAACCATTTATTTAGAACAGCAAGTGCATCGCAACTCATCTAAACTATTAATTAGGTTTGAGTATCATAATGATCTGATTGCTATCATTAGGGGTATTGGTGACGCTACATGGAGTAAAACTTTAGCAACTTGGTACTTAGAAAATACTAAAGAGAATTATGATAAAATTATTACAGCTTTTAAAGGAGTAACCACTATTAACGCAAGTAAAATTAGCAAAACCAACCCTTTTAAAAGAAAATTAACAAACGAGCAAAAAACGATTTTAAATAATTTTTTCTTGTATTTAAAAGGAAAAAGATACAGCAAAAGTACTATTGATACCTATACCTTTTTTATGGCTGATTTTGTTAATTTTCATTCAAAAACACCTTTAGAAGAACTCACGAACAGAGATGTTGAACTTTTTATTGAAAAAGTATTTATTGAGCGAAACTATTCTGTGAGTACGCAAAGACAATTTATTAGTGCTTTAAAGATTTTTATTGTTTTTTATCCTCAAATAAAAATTAATGACCTCGTATTAGAACGCCCTAAGAAGTCTAGAAAATTACCTAATGTTTTATCATCTGAAGAAGTTATTAAAATAATACAAGTTACTAAGAATTTAAAGCACAGAGCTATCCTAGTTTTACTCTATTCTTCTGGTTTAAGAATTAGTGAGGTAACTCATTTATTATTACGCAATATCGATATCAATAGGAGACAGCTAAAGATTGAACATGGTAAAGGAAGAAAGGACAGGTATGTAAGTTTAGCAGCTACTTTTTTACCATTATTGCAAAATTACTTAGTTACGTATGCTCCTACATTGTTTTTTGTTGAGGGGTTGAAAGGAAAAAAATATTCTGAAAGTAGTATCCGAAAGTTTTTACATAAAAGTGTAGCAAAAGCAGGCATTACTAAAAAAGTAACGCCCCATACGTTACGACATAGTTATGCAACCCATTTGTTAGAAAATGGCGTTGGTTTAAGACATATACAAGAACTTTTAGGCCATGCCAAACCAGAAACTACAATGATTTATACCCATGTAGCAAAAAAAGATTTATTAGAAGTACAGAGTCCATTAGATACAATTTTATTACATTTAAAGAAAAATAATAAACGAGAAGAAAAGTTCCTGTTATCCGGAAATAACAACTTATAAACAGGAAGTTTATTCTTTATATAACGAGTTAGGCACAATTAAAAACCGAAATCCTGAATGACAATAATAAAGGCTACAAATACAAAAACCGACAAACTAAAATGGTTGATTTACATCGTACTCGGAATTTGTCTTTTAACCTACATTATTAAATATTCTGAATGGCATTTTATTTCTAAATTTATCTTTTCATTTCCATTAGTTATAAATCTATTATTCGATATTTATTATCTAAAAAACATAAAACCCGCTATTACGAATATTGAATTTTCTGAATCATTATTAGTTATAAATAGAGGAAATAAAAAAAGCAGGAAAATTAAATTATCCAATTTAAAATACTCTATTAAAAAGCGGAAATTTGACAAACATAAAACCGAGATTGAACTAAAAGAGAAAAAAGGTTTACTTTTTAAAACGGCTGAAAGATTACACATAAAAAACTGGGAGGAAATATTTAAAATTGAGAAAGAACTTGAAAAGAATAAAGTTCCAAGAGTTGAATGGAAACCAAAAACTATTTGGGGAAAATATTGGGGAATTTTTATAGATTTATTTTTTCTAACAGTTGGAGATGGAGATATTGGAATGACTGAATACCAAGAGAAATCAATAAAAGGAAATTCTGAAAATCCGATTAAAGAAAATAAAAGTGCCTAACACCGTATAAAATTTATTGCTGGCTTTTTGCTTACTTGCGAAAGTCCTCACGGACTTTCTTTGTCAGTGATTATTTACTAACTTTACTGCAAAACCAACGCAACAAACCTTATACAACAACGTTGCCCACAATATGAAAAAAATCGTACATCCAATAATATTACTTCTGATTTTGACGACTTTTTCGTGCAAATCACAATCAAATTCCGAAAATAAAATGACTGAATTTCAGAAAGAAACTTTAGAAAAGGAAAATTACGACAGATATATTTTAGTCAGAGGAAGAAATCTAAAGGACGTTGAGCCAAAAATAATAGAATGGGCAGAAATTTTTGGAGCAGGTGAATCTGTGAATATGACTATACAGAAATCTGAACTTGGCGATTGGACTATTCTCAAACTGCCGAAAAACGAAATTTTGACTGCTTACAATTATCACAATTTTGTTTATTGGTTTTTAGGAACACCACCAGAAGACCAAAATTATGCGGACTTTTCAATTGGGATTTCAATTGACAAAAACGGACAATCAACATATCTGATTTACAACGATTATGATTTACGGAGTGAAATCGCAACGGATGACGACGTATTTGGAATATTTAAAAGTAATCAGAAATTCATTTTGAGCATACCGTTTGACGAAATGAAACCGACTGAAAACAAAAATATATTGGATTTCAACAAGTTTTTAAGTAACGAAAATATTGATATTTCCAAAATTCAAACTGACCGATTGGAATGGAAAAATATTGAAATTAAAATATAATAGTAGCGGAAAAATACTGTGGGCAACAACGTATATAGCTCATAGCTAATTAGTTGCTTAATTCAAAGTTAAGGCATATTTGCAAGTCCGCCAAATTTTTTAATTTGGCTTATTGAAAAAAAAAGTAAAAAGAAAATTAAAAAATTTGGCTCGTGCTTAACCGAAAAATAATCGCTAATTTACACGCTACGAGCCATATACAAAACCGTTACCATACATTTGAGAAAAACTATGAAATTCAATTATTCTAAATCACATTTGAAAGGAAATTTAGTTCTTGGAATAGTGCAAATCGGAATGGGAATTGCTAGCTTGGTTACGGATTCAATGGGACTTTTCTTTCAATATGGATGGATTTTAATCGGAACTGTTACTTTGACTCAAAATTACAAAGGAAGAAAAGCACCTTATTTAATTCTTGAAAACGAGACGTTGTTGACCCAATACTTATTTGGATATAAAAAAACTCGGATTTCTGAATTTAATGAAATTGAGAAAAAGAGCAACTCTTTGATTATAAGAAATGACAAAAAGAAAAAGAAAATCTGGATTTGGCAAGCAGAAAAACATACACCTGAATTGCTATACGCTGGAATAAATAAAATTATTAACGAAAGAAAAGAAACCGAATAAAAACGTATGGTAACACCGTGTATAATTAATTGCTTGGTCACTGCCGACTTACGAACATTCCTGCGGAATATTCTATCTGTGATTTATTTGCTAAATTAGTTGCTTAACCACGCAACTAACCATACACAAAACCGTTAGCAAACATTAAAAACGAAAATCAGAATGGAAAGAAAATTACTATTATTTTTAACATTAATCACATCTATTTTAGTCAATAGTCAAGAAATAATTTTTAATGAAAGTAGCGTGAATAATACTTCAGGATTAGCAATATTTGAAAATCAACTTTACATTGCTGGTAGATTTTCAAATAATATTTACAAAGTCAATCTTTCCGCACAAAATGAAAATCCAGTAATAATTTTAGACGGTATAGATGGTCCAAGCGATATTGAAATTAGCGAAGGAATTCTTTATATTTCGTTAAATTCAAATAACTCTAATTTAGATAAAATAATAAAATTAGATTTAAACGAAACTAATCCAAATCCATTGGAAATTGTTTCGATTGCAAATCCAGATGGAATTACAGTTTACAACAACAAAATTTATGTTAGTTCTGGAAATGATATTTATACAATTGATTTATCTCTAAATAATCCCAGTCCAGTATTATTTTTAGAAGATGTGACTTTATCTTCTGCGACAAACGGAATATGTATTTATAATAATACACTATTTGCCACAAACAATGCAATTGGAGAATTGGTTAAATATAACTTAAACTCTGCAACACCTTCAAAGGAAGTTATATTCAATAATTTTAAAGGAAGAGGGCTAACTATTGGTAATAATAAAATATATTCAACAGGAGATTCGCCAACTAAAATATTTGAAATTGACCCAATAAATGAAACATTTACAGAAATAGCACAATCTAATATTCCAACAGGTTGGGACATTGTAACAAACTCTAATTCTATATTTATATCAAATTTAGAAGGCGGAGAAGTTGTCAAATTTAATTTTTCTAATTTAAGTGTTGAAAACTTTATGAATGAAAGATTAAATATTTACCCAAATCCAACTTCTGAATTTATTGAGTTTAGTGAAATTTTTCAAAATTCGGAAATTGTAGTTTATGATTTAAATGGGCGAATAGTAAAAGTAGTTAAACTAAAAAACACTAATAAATTGAATATTTCAGATTTAAAAAATGGAATTTATATTATCCAAAAAGATAGGGAAAGAATTGGGAAAATTATTAAGAATTAAAAAACGTTTGCTAACACCGTGTAAAATTAATTGCTGGTTTTAGCCAATTTACGAAAGTCCTTTGGGACTTTCTTGGTTCGTGTTTTTTCACTAACTTTAGTGCTTAAAACACGCAACTAATCTTACACAACAACGTTGTAGGTAATTTAAGAAAAACTATGAGGAAAATTTTAATATTGATATTTCTAACAAGTTTTTTTGGATATTCTCAAGAAAAAGAGAATTCCGAAAACAAGGAATTTAAAATTCTTGATGGAATTTCTCTAAAGATTAATAAGATAGAAAAAACAACGGACTCTACTTCGACTTTCTTTAATGAAGAAATAGCGGTTGAAAGATTCAAACTTAATAGTGAAATTAATGTACAGGTTGAATGCAATATGGTTGAGGGGAAATTTGAAAAAGCAAGAGCAAATTATCTAATTGAAATCGGAATTGATAAAGATGGTTTAATCAGAAAAAGATTTGCTGATTCTATTTATAAATATTGGACTGAAAAAAGTGAATCATATTTAAGCGGTTATGAATCTTTACCTGCTACGAACCATATTTTCTATAAAAAAGGAGATTATGTAATGTACATTGACCCTCAAAACAATAACATTGGAAAATACTATTTGATTTATTTCAAAAACCGAATTATGAAAGTGACTTTTAAAGGGTTTGACCAAAATGGAGGTTGGGGAGGACTTTCTGCATTTTTATCAGAATTGGTTGAATTTAAATTTGATAAAAGGACAATCAAACCTGAATACAAATCAAAATTTGACCCGAAAAAGTATATTGAACTATACGAAAACAAAGAATTTGAATAAAAACTACCTACAACACCGTATATAATTTATTGCTAGTTCTAGCCTACTTACGAAAATCCTCGCGGATTTTCTATTCGGTTTTTATTTGCTAAATTACGTGCTAAACCACGCAACAAACCATATACAAACACGTTGGCAACAAGCTGAAAAAAAAACCGATGAACTATAAATTTAACGAAGTTGAATTAAATAAAATTTTCGCAAAAGCAGAAAAACAACTGTTTGATTCAAAACGAATTAAATTTAAAAAATGTAAAGATTGGAGAAATGAAAACGTTCCGAATGAAGCCGGAATTTATGCAGTTTTTGAAAATAGAAACGAACTTTTATACATTGGAGAAAGTGGAAATTTAAAAGCAAGAATGAGTGAGATAAACCGAACTGTAAATCATTCTTTTAGAAAACAATTTGGACATTTAAGATATAAGGGAATTAAATCAAGAAAAAAATTCACGGACGATATAGAAATTTTATTGGATGAGTATTTTGAAAAAAATCTATTTGTTTCATTCTTGCCTGTAAATTTGGGAAGATTAGAAATAGAAACTTATTTAATTACAAAATTTCAAGAAAATTTAATAAATTCAATAAAAAAAAGAAAATAATGAATAGCTTATTAATTGGAGGTGCTCAAAGCGTTGGGAAAAGTGAAACAATTTACAAAATTGCGAGTAACCTTGTTGCTAAAGGTTTTGTTGTAATTGCAGGTTCAATTCCACCAGCTTTTAATGATTTTACAGTTGTTTTAAAAGGTTTTGACAAAGACGAACAAAAAGTAACTGTCATAATAAATTCCGCAACTGACACAACCGATATTATTAGGAATTTCAAAAAGTTTTTTGATGAAAACAGAAATTATGATATTCTAATTTCTTCAGTTAGAGATAATGACTTTTATCCAAGAAAACATTTTTTTGATATTATGGGAATAAATCCAAATGACAAAAATTTAGTTGAAATTCCTTTAGCTAAAATAACTCGTAGAGGCGGAAATTTTGCAACTGCGTTAAATTGGTATTCGGAGAAAATTGAAAAATTAATAATGCATACACTAAATAATAATCCATTTAACATTTAAACTGAAAAAAGCCTGATTGCCAACACCGTATATAATTTATTGCTGGCTTCTCGCCTACTTACGAAAGTCCTCGCGGACTTTCTTGGTCGGTTTTTATTTACTAAATTAGTTGCTTGAAACACGCAACAAACCATATACAACAACGTTGCCATTAATTTGAGAAACATAGCAAATGAACATTAAAAATTTAGTAATAATTCTATTTTTATCAATATTTTCAAAGGGAATATCTCAAGAGAAAAGTTATGATATATCCAAAACAACACTTTCCGAATATATTGCTATCGAAAAACAATTTGTTGGAGGAAAAATAAAAGACCAATCTGTTCACTCACTTAAAGAGGATTTAGGAATTGCATCTTACATAAGACAAGACAACAGCGTGCCAAATTTAGATTTAATAGTAAGATATGTTTTTTCTAAAAAAGACTCACTTATTAAAGAAATCAGATACGAACTTGACGTTGCAAACTTTGAAAAAAGTATAGAGAACAAACAAAATAAAGATTTTAGAAAAGCATTAGTAAACTATTATTTATCTGTTGAGAGAGATTTAATCTCAAAGTTAGGAAAAAGTAAAACTGATGGAGAATTAACAGACAAAACTGTTATCGACGAAAAAAACGACTATTGTAAAAAAAATACTTGGACTTTAGGTAACACGAGAATTGTTTTGCTAATAGAAATGTCCAATTCTATTAAAAAGAAAAAATCTATTTATCCAATTCATAAGGTCACTATTACATATAAAACTATTGAAACCATTGCGACTGAATCTATCGGTCGAAAAAATCCGTCTGAATTAATTCAAGAAAATTCATCTGCAATAAAATTCAAAAATAAATCACGAATTCCGTTAATATCTAAATGCAAAAAGAACCATACAGAGGCTTGTCTTCAGAATTCTATAAGTGATTTAATTTTGAGCGAAGCGAATAAAAGAAATTTGACTTTAAAAAATGACACTCTAAAAATTGGTGTTAGAATAAATAAAGATGGCTCGACTTCAATAATGGATAATGAAACTAAAAATTCGGAACTTAAAGAGGTAGTAACAGATGTTTTATCTTCAATGGAGTTAATTGAACCAGCATATATTAAAAGTCTAAAAAGGTATGAAACTGTTTCCTATTCGTGGTATATACTTATTAATAATAATGAAATCACTAACCGATTTAAGAACTGAAAAAATAAAAAACTAATGGCAACAACGTGTATAATTAATGGCTAGTTCGAGCCTACTTACGAAAATCCTCGCGGATTTTCTATTCGGTTTTTATTTGCTAAATTAGGTGCTTAAACACGCCACTAATCATACACAACCACGTTGCCAACCATTTGAAAAAAAATCGAACTAATAATAAAAATATGGAATTATTTAACCAACTAAAAGGACTCGCAGACAAAGTAGAACAGCTGAAAGACCGAATTGAAACAGAAGAAAGTACAAAACACGCTTTCACTTTACCGTTCATAAATATTTTAGGTTATGACGCATTTAATCCGACAGAAGTTGTGCCTGAATTTACTGCCGATTTAGGATTAAAAAAAGGAGAAAAAGTTGATTATGCGATTTTTCAAAATGGTGCACCGATTTTAATTATTGAGTGTAAAAATTGGAAACAGGATTTAAATGTTCATAATTCTCAACTATTTAGATATTTTCACGTTTCAAAGACAAGATTTGCTCTTTTAACAAACGGAATTATTTATAGATTCTACACAGATTTAGAAGAAACCAATAAAATGGATGAAAAACCATTTTTGGAATTTGATATTACAAATCTAAAAGAAAGTACAGTTAAGGAAATTGAGAAATTTCATAAGTCAAAATTTGATGTTTCCAAAATAGTTGATAATGCAAGTAATTTAAAATATACAAGAGAAATCAAAACTTTGATTGACAATGAACTTCAGTCACCTTCTCAAGAATTTGTTCGACTATTTGCAAACAAAGCATATAACGGAAGACTTACTTCAAATGTAATGGACGAATTTACAGAAATTGTAAGTAAAGCTTTTACACAAATAATTAGCGAAAAAGTAAGCGACAGACTAAATTCTGCCTTAAATAAAGAAGTGGAAAAACAGAAAGTGGAAGAAGTTGAGGAAGAACCTAAAAGCAAAGTAGAAACTACAGAAGAAGAATTGGAAGCATTTGCAATTGTAGTTGCAATTTTGAGAAGAAAATTATCGAAAGAAAGAATTGTTTCGAGAGACACTCAATCCTATTTCGGAATTTTATTAGACGATAATAATAGAAAGCCACTTTGCAGACTTCATTTAAACGGAGGAAATAAATACATTAGCATTTTTGACGACAATAAAAAGGAAATTAAAGAACCTATAAATTCAATTGACGAGATTTATAACTTTGAAAAACAATTACTGAAAACAGTCGAAAATTATAATGCAGAATAAAAAACGGTTGGCAACACCGTATATAATTAATGGCTGGTTCTCGCCTACTTACGAAAATCCTCGCGGATTTTCTATTTGGTGTTTATTTGCTAAATTTCGTGCTTAAAACACGCCACTAATCATATACAAAAACGTTATGTACAATGGCGCACACTCTTAAACCAATCACACGTGCTATTGCGCCACAGTACATAACACGTGTTATAGTGCATAGCTTTAGGTTCGCGCTTAATTCAAGAGTTTGTGCGTATCTGCCCATAATTAAATATTTTCTATCACAATATATTTTTTATCATTTATCTCAACATAACCAGCAATTCGGTGTTTACTTTCTTCTAAGTAGATACCAGATTGTTCAGGCTCTACTACGGTACTCATTTGTGGTGTTTCGTTATATCTTAAACAACCTACATTGTTTATAAAATGGTTGGTAGATTTATTGGGTACTTCAATCAGTCTTAATTTTTTCATTTGTAAAATATTTAATTATTAATTCAGTTCTTAATTCAATCATTGTGCATTTCAAGGCTACGCACCATACCACTATTCGTTAGGCAACATTTGAAAACACAACAATATGAAGAGAATTTCAATAATATTTTTAACATCTATTTTACTCATTAACTGCAAAAAGCAACAAGAAATTAATATTGAGTATTTATCGGAAAAATTCAATGAGAGTGTTGAAAAAATTAATATAGTTCAATATGATATTGAAAATATAATGACATTTTCAAATGGAAACGTTTGGGACAATAAAGGTTTTGCTGTTCTTGAAAAAAAACCTTCTGACACAATTTTTGGATTTTCATTTTATGGAATAAGAAATGACATTAATAAATCATCCATTTACAAAGATGGAATTGGATTTCAAATCTCAAATGAAAAAAATAATTTTAGGCAAGAAAGAGGAGGTCTGCATTTTTTAGGAAGTCCAGGTGGACAAATGGTTTATAAAGACTTCTTCAAATTAGAGACTGATTATAAAAACATTCAGATTTCAGAAACAGAAAATAGCTTCATATTGGAATATAAATTTAAAGATGATTTAAAGAACAAAATAACAGATAAGACAAAGAGGCTAGAATTAGATAAAAACACATTTTTACCAAAAAAAGTTACAACTTCTTTACAGCCAGATTTTGGAAGTAAACAATCAACAGTTTTTATTTTTAATAATATAAAAATTAATGAAAATATTCAAAAGAACATTAACGAATATATTCAAGATTTAAATCAATTAGAGCTCATAAAACAGGAAAAAAGTAAACCAAATCCACTTTTAAAAAAGCCCTTGCCCGAAATTTCACTAATTAACTTATTTAACAAAAATGAAACAATTGCAATTAGGAATGGAAAATTAACTTTAATTGACTTTTGGGAAGTTTGGTGCGGTTGGTGTATAAAATCATTTCCTGATGTAGAAAAGCTAAAGAATAAATACGAGAATGATTTAACAGTAATTGGAATCGTTTCTCAAGATATAGAAAATGCGAGAAAATTAGTTGAGAAAAAAGAAACGACATTTTTAAATTTAATTGGAAATAAAGAACTGAATAAAACATTTAGCGTGAATAGTTGGCCAAGATATTTTTTAATTGATAAAAATGGAATAATTCAAAAAGAATATCACGGATTTTCAGACCAAATTGAAAAAGATATTAATGAACTAATTCGAAAATAAAAAACGTTGCCTAACACCGTATATAATTTATTGCTAGTTCTAGCCTACTTTCGAAAGTCCTCGCGGACTTTCTTGGTCAGTAATTATTTACTACATTAGTTACTTAAAACACGCAACAAACCATATACAAACACGTTGGCAACAAGCTGAAAAAAACTGACAATGAAGTACTTCAATCTTTTCGGAAAAACCAAAGGACAGAGCTCAAATCCTGAATCTGAAAAATCGGAATTTGAGCAAATCAAGGTTTTTAAGAGTTTACCAAAAGAACAATGGAAACCAGCTTACAACGAACTGAATAAAATAATCGGTGCGAACCTCAAAGAATACGGATTTAAAAAGAAAGGCAGAAAACATTACCGACTGACAAATGACTTACTCGAAGTTATTGACGTTGACAACCGTGGAAGTTGGTCTGGAGCGAAAGACGATATAGAAATCCGAATTGGATTAGTTCCTTACTGTTGGAAAGGGCTAACGAATGAATATTATTTAGTTGGTTCAAAACCGCTTGAGGAAATAGACAAAACAATTAGAAACCATTTTAGGATTTCAAAAGAATATTTGATTTTGGCAGACTATTTATCGGAACGAATCATAAAAAATGCTCTTCCTTTTTTAGAGAAATATAACTCGACTAAAAAAATAACAAGTCAACCGTATATTTTTCCTTATCACACAAAGTGTGGTGGAAATGACATTAGAAACTCTCATTTTTTAATTCTATTCTCGGAATTAAAGCAACACAAAATTGATAAAGCTATTGAGATATTAGATAATGAAATTGAATTTGGTTCAGACAGCCTGAATCAAGTGACTTGGAAAGAATTAAAAACAATGACTGAAAATAAAGATTGGGAAACGATTGACAGAATATTTGCTGAAAACGAAAAAGCTGAATTAGATAAATTAAAAATAAAGCCAGTTGCCAACAATGTATAACCGCAATTACGGCGGATTCGACTACGTCCGAATCCACTCGGAATTGCTAACGTCTGTGCCAAACCGAAAATTAACGCATATAAACCCGTAACTGACGGTTATACGAGACCGTTGTAGCACATTTGAGAAATGAAAAACGCATTAAAAACTTTCGGAATAATTTTGGTTAGCGGAATTCTATTATTTGTGTTTGACCCAGCATTTAATCGGACTGAAAAGTTTGCGGATTATTCGACTGAATATGAGTGGCGAATTTTTAATAATTTCTATTGCAACTGGAAAACTCACGGACATTGCGCTGATAATAATCTGAATAAATTAAATGCGGAACGAAAACTCTGGAAAACTGTTGCGGAAAATTACAACGGAGAAAAGACTATTAAAGAAAAATTGGAGAATGTAGTTTTAAGTCATTCTCAATTTCATATGGCTTACACCGGACATTTAAAAATTACGGAAATAAATATTGACTCAATTATTAAACATAAAGATTATTTATTTGAACAATTATATATCGACTGAATAAAAAAACGTGCTACAACATTGTATAAAAATAATGCGTAAGTTTATTCCTAAATCAAAAGTTAGTGCTTGTTTGCTTGCATCCGATTTTCCTTCGGAAAATCCTCGCACTCAAACTACGCACTATTCTTATACGTAACCGTTGTACAACATAAAGAATGAAAATAAAATTCGTCATAATATTCATAATTTTAGCTTTTCTAAAGGCTGAATTTTCTCATTCTCAAAATGATACAATAAAAGGAAAAATATTCTCTTCAGTTAATATGAAAAAACCTAAAGGAGAAATTTATGTTTTTGAAAAAGGAACTTCAAATGGAACAATTGCGAATGATTTAGGAGAATTTAATTTAATTACCAAAACTAAAAAAGAAAGTCATTTTTTAGAAATTTCAGTCGGAAATTATCCCAACTTAATTTATGAATACAAAACAATTTGGAATAAAAGGAAAAAACCGAAATCAATTGTTATTAACGGAAAGTGTGAAATAACTAAAGAACAAGCAAGAAAAGATTGGAAAAATGGAACACCAAAACTTTACTTGAATAGTAGAATTGCTCCAATTGAAAATACGAAAAAGGACGAAAAATTTGAAAGAAAATATAATGTTGAATATGTTGAACTTGGTTGCGAAGGAAAAATTTATGAATGCGTAACTGAATATAACTTTTACATTATAAAAATTTTAGATATTCAATATCAAAGAAAATGGAGACAAACAAAAAGGAAAGAAATAGTTGGAATGGAAGATTATAAAAATTCCATAAAAGCTTGTTTGAATTAAAATACGTTGTACAACACCGTACAAAATTAATTGCTTGCTTTTTGCTTACTTACGAAAATCCTCGCGGATTTTCTTTGTCGGTAATTATTTACTAACTTTATAGCTAAACCACGCAACTAACCTTGTACAAACACGTTGGCAACAAGCTAAAGGAACATCCGAACTAACAACAAAATACATCCGAAAAATATACTTTATTGTGAGTTATTAAATTGAGATTTCTAAAAAAACGAATTGAATTAGAAATACGAAACGGATTTATTAACGCAAAAATTAAGACAAAAAAAAGAGCTAAACCTGCGGTTTAGCTCTTTTTAATGTTTTTATCATTTTAGATGTGAACTTTATTTCACAAAATCAGTAATGATTTTATTGATTTCTTCGTTTTTAGCGGTAGTTTCTAAATCAAAAAGTAATTGATACAATCGCTTGTCCTCTACTTTATTTTTTAATTCTAAATCTTGGTTTTTTGCAAAAACGTTGTCCCAATTATTACGAACTAAAGCCCACATTTTCTCATTTTCTTTCCACCAATCTTGTGCGGATTTACATTTAGAATCATCAACTTTAACATAAGTATTTAACCCTTTTTCTTGTGCTAAAACAAAGTCGGCTTCATTATTTTTTCGGATAACTTTGTCATTATCTTGGTCGTGAATCCAGCCATCTTTGGTAATTTCGTGTCTGTTGGTTCTAATCGTAACATCGTAATCTTGTCTTTTTGTGTATTCTCGTCTTGGTAAAGGGGCATCTGTTGTGTTTTCCCAATAGCTTTTTCCATCTACGTGAACCCAACTTGCAGAACCTTCATAACGTGGACTGTCATCAACTTGAAATACTTTTTGTGTCCATTGTCCTTTTACTTCGCTTTTAGGCTTTTGCACAAATTTCCATTTATTATTGGCATCAAACATATAAAAGTCCGTATTTTCAAATAACCAATCTTGTCGCCAATGTTTAATAATACTTTGTTCATTAGGTTTGCCAACAATCAATAAATGCTGTAAAACAATTTTATTGTCTTTATCCTTTACTAATTCTACCCATTCTAAACCTTTGTCGTGCTTCACTTTTGAGGCTTGATAAGTTGAATCTTTTGAATAACTAAAAGTCTCTGCAAAGTTAAATCCCACTTCGTAGCAACCACACATCTCTTTTATGGCTTTTCGGTCTTTTTCTTTTTTGTTTTGTGCATTTGCGCTAAACACACATAACGTAACAAGTACTGTAAATACTACTCTTTTCATAATATTGATTGTTTTTAAAATTTTCTTATTTTTATTTAGTATAAATCTAAATAGTGTTTATATTTGCAGCAAATATATTATTATTTAGAATGATTACAAATAAAATCTGCTTTTTATTTTTACTTTTTTTTACTATTCAAAGTCTTGTAGCACAACAAGAAAAAGAGGTCGCAAAAGATTCGACAAAAGTTGAAGCATTGGAAGAAGTTATTATATCTGCAACAAGAACAATAAGACAATTATCGTCTTTACCATTACCTGCTCAAATTATTTCAAAAAAAGAGATAAAAGCTGTAAACTCAATTCGATTATCAGATATTTTAAACGAACAAACTGGCTTAATAACTGTGCCTGATTTTGGCGGTGGCGAAGGCATTCAATTACAAGGTTTAGACAGTCAATACACACTTATATTAATAGATGGTGTTCCATTAGTTGGAAGAAGTGCGGGAACTTTAGATTTAAATAGAGTTAGCGTTGGTAACATCAAACAAATTGAAATTATAAAAGGTGCTTCTTCAAGTTTATATGGTAATGAAGCTTTAGGTGGTGTTATCAATATAATAACCGAAGACCCAAAAAATGGCTTCAACGGAAACGCAAATTATAGAGGTGGTTCTTTCGGAACGCACGATATAATTACAAACCTAAATTACAAGAAAAATAAATTTGGTATCAACGCTTTTGTAAATAGATTTAGTAGCGATGGTTACGATTTGGTAGAAAACGATGCTGTAAATACGGTTGAACCATTTAGCAATTATACTTTAAATAGTAAAATTACTTATGATTTTTCTGAAAACACCAAACTGTTACTTTCAGGTAGATTTTACCATCAAAACCAAGATAACGTTGCTTCTGAAACTTTAAAAGGCGAGAGTGAAATTAAAGAATGGAATACACTCGCAAAATTAGACCACACATTTAATGAAAAATGGAGCAGTTATTTAGAATTTTATGCTACGCAATATAAAGCCGAAGAATTTTTAAATGATGAAATAGGCAATTCATTTTCTCGAAGTGATTTTAATCAATTATTTGTAAGACCAGAATTAAGAACAACGTATCAATTAAATGAAAAGAATGCTTTTATTGGTGGCGTTGGATTAACTCACGAACGCTTAAAGCGAACCGATTTTTTTGGAGCACCTGTATTTAACTCACCATATATATATGCACAATACGATGGTAATCCAACCGAAAAGATAAACATCATTTTAGGGGCAAGATTTGATGACCATAGTGAATACCATTCACAATTCAGTCCTAAAGGAGCAATTCGATATAAACTAAATGATAAAATTGTTATAAAAAGTTCAGTAGGCTATGGTTTTAAAACACCAGATTTTAGGCAATTATATTTCGATTTTACCAATGCCACAGTTGGTTACACAGTTTTAGGTTATAATGCCGTTAGCACTCGTATTCCTCAGTTAGAGGCTGATGGACAATTATTGAGTATTGTAGTTCCTGTTAGTGAGTTTAACGACAATTTAAAACCCGAAAGTTCTATTGGCTACAATTTTGGAATAGATGTAAATCCTATTTCAAACCTTAAATTAAACATCAATCTTTTTAGAAACAATATTGAAAACTTAATTGATACACGAGTTATTGCAAGAAGAACTAACGGACAAAATGTGTTTAGTTATTTTAATGTAAACAGAGTTTATACACAAGGACTTGAATTTAACGCAAATTATAAACTCAGTGAAAATATAACCATTTTAGGTGGCTATCAACTATTATATGCCAAAGATAAAGAAGTGGAACAGGATTTTGAAAACGGAGAAGTATTCGCAAGAATCACACCAAGTTCACCATCGTTTAGACTTCAAAAAGACGATTATTTTGGATTATTTAACCGTTCTCGCCATATGGCAAACTTCAAAATATTTTATACCATTCCAAAATGGAATTTAGATATCAATTTAAGAAGCACATACAGAAGTAAATTTGGTCTTTTTGACACAAACGGAAATACCTATTTAGATAAATACGATGACTTTGTAAATGGCTACACCATTTGGGATTTTGCAGTAAATAAAACTATTTACAAAAGTTACAAAGTAGGTATAGGAATGGATAATATTTTAGGTTTTAACGACCCACAAAACATTAGTAACATAGCAGGAAGAATAATATACGGAACAATAAACATTAATTTTTAACTATAATAAATACAATTAACAATGAGAACATTTAAAACTTTAACATTAGTTGCCATAGCAATTTTAGGATTTACATCGTGTAGTAATGATGAAGATACAACGCCATTATTAGCAGTAGAATCTGAACAAGTGGCTAATTTACACGCACCACAAACAGGAGGACAAGGGCAACCTATTGGTGGTGAGTTCACCAAATTTGATTTTTCTACTGGCATAACCACAACAAGCGATACCGAATGGGACATAGCCTTTAGAGGCACTACAATTATTGTAAATGGTGGCACTTCTCAAGGCACAAATGATGAGCCTGTTCGTAATGGAGAAGCAGCTGCATATATTGCAACAAATACATTTGAGGGTTTAACTACAGTAGATGTAAATCTTTTAGTTCAAGACTCTGAAACGTCTTTAGCAATACCAACAGGAAGTGATAACGGATGGTATAATTATAATCCTGCAACATTTACCATAACACCATTGGCAGGTAAAATATTAGTTTTTAGAACAAGAGATAACAGGTACGCAAAAGTTGAAATTTTAAGTTATTATCAAGATGCCCCTTCAAATCCAGACCCATTTACTGATGAAGGTCGTTATTATACTTTCAATTATGTATATCAACCAAACGAAAATGTAACTACTTTTTAGTTATGATAAAATCGATTAATATAATATTCATAATATTCCGTATATTTTTAGGCGGATTTATGATTTACGGAGGAGTACAAAAATTTGAAAATCAAAATCCAACACCAATAGAAGTAGTTGATAAAGCCGAAAAGTTTAAATCGCCAGAAAAAGAAAACACTTTACAGAAAATTTTATACATAAGTGGTGCAAAACAAACAGGTTATTTTTGGCAAGTTTTAGGCATTTGCGAATTGCTTTTTGGGTTTTTGCTCATATTACAAGGAACAGGATTTATTGGAGCATTATTTTTACTGCCAATAACACTACACATTTTCTTATTTCACATATTTTTAGAACCTGAAGAAATAAGCGAACTAATACAAACAGGAGCGTTATTCGGAATTAATATCGCTCTCGTACTAAAAGAACGAGAAAAGTGGAAACATTTACTTTGGCTTAAGCCAATATTTTAAAGACAGAATTGTTTTATAGTCATTTGAATTAATCTAAAACAAATGGAATTAATTAAACAAAATGGAACAAAGCCAGTTGCCAACACCGTATATAAAAAATTGCTAGCAAGTGCTTAATTCAAAGGTTATTTCCCTATTTTAAAGGTCTGTTATAAACCGAAAAGTTGCGTATATTTACACGCAACTTTTCATATACCAACACGTTAGCGGTAATGTAAAACCACTCGACATAAAGACCATTAATTAAACAATGAACGATAGCATTTTAATAAAGAATACAACCATTGTGAATGAAGGACAATCATTTATTTCAGATGTTCTTTTGTCAGATGGACTGATTCAAAAAATTGGAAATATTGAACCTAAACCGAACCAAAAAGTAATTGACGGAACAGGAAAACACTTGTTCCCAGGAATCATTGACGGACAAGTGCATTTCAGAGACCCAGGACTCACGCATAAAGGAGATTTATATACCGAAAGTAAAGCTGCGATTGCAGGCGGTGTGACTTCCTTTATTGATATGCCAAATACAGTCCCAAATATATTAACTGTAGAGAGCCTAAGAGAAAAGTTTGAAATCGCTTCCAAAAAGTCTTTAGCGAATTACTCGTTTTTTCTTGGTGTCAACGGAGATAACATTGACGAGGTAACTAAAACCGATACCAGTCAATTTATTGGTGTTTCTGATGACGGCTTGTACTTTACAAAAAAAGGAAATCTGCTTGCCGACAATCCAGAGACAATGGAAAAACTATTCGCTAACTGCAAATCCATTATCGCCATTCATTCAGAAAAAGAAGAAATTGTAGAAGAAAACGAAAGGATTTTTAAAGAGAAGTTTGGCGAAAATATACCCGCTAAATACCACCCAATCATTAGAAACACTCAAGGATGTTATGAAGCTACTAAGCGAGCTATTGAATTAGCTAAAAAACACAATGCTCGCTTACATATTCTGCACTTGACCACAGAAGCCGAAACACACTTGTTTCAAAATGACATTCCATTAACAGAGAAAAAAATAACGACAGAAGTTTCTCTTCACCACCTGTGGTTTTCTGACAAAGATTATGACCAATTGGGAATGCTGATTAAATGGAATCCTGCCATTAAAACCGAACAAGACAAACAAGGCTTGTTGACCGCTCTACTTGATGACAGAATTGATATTGTTACAACAGACCACGCACCACATACATTGGACGAAAAAGAGCAACCTTACTTTCAGTCAATGTCAGGAGCACCAATGGTTCAACATTCTTTGAATTGTATGTTGGAATTTTACAAACAAAACCTCATTTCATTAGAGAAAATAGTTGAGAAGATGTGTCATAATCCAGCGATTCTTTACAAGATGACCAAAAGAGGGTTTATAAGAGAAGGATATTATGCCGACTTGACATTGGTTGACTTGAATAGTAAATGGACAGTAACTAAAGAGACCCTACTCTATAAATGTGGTTGGTCGCCATTGGAAGGAACGACTTTTCAAACGGAAATCAAACAGACCTTTGTGAACGGAAATTTGGTTTATGATAACGGAATATTTTTCGAGCAAGTAAAAGGAAAAGAAATAGAATTTGGGATAAGAAATAAAGAAAACACTACCGCTAACATTGGCTATACGTAATGCGGGCGAAAGTGCAGATATGAAAGTAATTACATTAAATAAACTAACTGCTAAACGGAAAGTGAAGTGCCTTGAAATCCCGCACTACGCATAGCCGAGACCGTTATGTTTAATTGCTCAGGAAAATCGAATTGCAGGAAAAATTTGCTGAATATTTTTTAAAGTTTGTTAAGTTCAAACCAAAAAAGGAAAATAAGAACGTGGGAATATTTTAATTTCTGAAAATCTAGTAATAATCTAAGAATTAAATTCTTGTTTGAAAATTATCGCAAAAATTTTCTTTGTAAAAAAATCTAAACTAGAGTAAAAATAATTAAAGAATAAGAAAAATACTTGGGAAATTTTTACTGTTTGAAAATTTAGTAATCATTTAAAACACTAAACTTTTGTTTGAAAATCATGGTTAAAAACTCTTTTCCAAACTCATTTAAAAATGTTCCAAATAGAATAAATAAAATTGTTTTTTTTTTAATAAAAATCAATAAAATATGAAAAGGAAAATTATAAAAAAGGAAAAAATAAAATGCTAAAAAAAAAAAGAAAATGGAATTAAAACGTGTCAAACATTGTGTTTCGCAACAAAACATAACACTGTATAAAAAAAATTGCTACTTTAGTGCTTAAATAAAGGCAATTGCTTTTTTATCAACTTCTGAATTTCCTTCGGAAATTCCTCGTTGACAAAAAACGCAACTTTCCTTATACGAGAAACGTTGTGTATAATGCAAAAAAATGAAGAACATCTTGAATAGAACAGAACAATTTATACTTAAAATAATATCTATTTTTAAACCTAAAATTGACAGATGGATTGTCAAAATATTTATAGGTTCTGGTCTTACTTTAATTGTATCAGGATTAACTGGATTATCTTGGTATGTTGCAGTCTTACTAAATGTATTAAAAGCAGAATTAAAGAATAATTTAGGAACAGATTATGGAATTGGAATTATAGAATGGTCTTCTGTTGTGATTGGTTCAATTTTAACCCTTATTGGCTTAATTATTTACTTTATAAACAAACGTATTGAAAGCAAGAATAAAGATAAACCTAAATTATTAATTGCAATTTTACATAAATCAATCGATGATTTTTTAGAGCCAAATTTTGTAAATATCAGAAACGGTTATTATAAGAATTTTGAAACTCACAAAATTGTAATTGACCAAACCAAAACATACAAATCCGGAGAATTAAACTTTCCTGACTATGCTATATTTGAACAACAAAACTTACTAACTGAAATAAAAACACTAACAAAGACTAATCCAAATATTGAAATTGCATATTTTGGATTGGCTCACATACCTATGCTTTTTGATATCGGTTCTCAAATAGCAGATAAGTTTAAAATAGACTTCTTTGAATACAATCGTAATTCTTATCAATGGGATTATTTAGAAATAGGTCAAAATAAATTACTTATTACTCAAAATTCTGAGATAAGAGAAAATGAAAACAAAAATGCAGTTATAAAGATTGAAATAAGCTATCCAATAAACAATGAATTAATAGAAAATGTTATTCCCGACTTTAAAATATTAAATTCAATATCTCTTGATTCTATAAAATTAGATTCTATAAAAAACATTAGTGAAATTAAAGATATTTCTATAATATTCAGAGAGTCTATAGATAAAATATTAATCAATTACCAAGACATAAAACAAATTCATTTATTTTATTCAGGTCCTGTATCGTTAGCAATTAATTTAGGAAGAAAAATAAGTAAAAGAACTGATCCTAAATTTATTATTTACAACTATATGAATAATACCAATCCTAAATACAAATGGGCAATAAACTTAAATGAAAATGAGTCCTCTAAAAAAATAATTCAAAATTAATGTATAACCTTAACAATAAACTAGGGAGCTTTTATAACGAGGTTGTCAGACTTAAAGAAGCAGACAGAAACAAACTGCGAGAATATAAAAAATTAAACCTTGAACGACTAAATTCAGGTATTGATTCAATTAATGCAAAAGAGAACAAATCCTATCCTTATCCAACAATATTAGAACAAGGAAGTATAGCTATGCATACAGCAAATCGACACGATGACAATGATTATGACATAGATGTTGCTGTTATTTTTCCTAAAGACCAATTACCGACAAGTGCCTTAAATTCAAGAAAGCTTGTAGAAAAGTTTTTGCGAGAGAAAACGGGAAATTTCTCTAAACAACCTGAAGCAAGAACAAATGCTGTTACAATATGGTATAACGAAGGTTATCACGTAGATTTCGCAATTTACCGACAATCTATCGACTTTTTCGGCAATACAATTTATGAACACGCAGGTTCAAATTGGAAAAATAGAAATCCTCAAGATATTACTAATTGGTTTAGCAACTTTGTTATAACAAAAAGTCCAAATAAAAATTTTGGAGCTACTGTTGAGAATAACCAATTTAGAAGAATTGTGAGACTTCTTAAGAAATTTACACGTTCTAGAGAAAACTGGAGCCTACCTGGAGGTTTAGTTATTTCTATTTTGGCTTCAGAATGCTATGTTCCAGATTATTATAGAGATGATATTTCACTAGTCAAAACTATAAACTCAATATATAATAGACTTAAATACAATAATCAAGTATATAACCCTACTGATAAATCTTCTGAGCTAACCGAAAAAAGCAAGTATAAAAATGAAGTTAATAGATTAAAAGAAAAACTAAAACAAGCTGTTAAAAAATTAGATATATTGAACAGTCCTGAATGTGACGAAGACAAAGCTAACGAAGCTTGGAAATGGATTTTTAATTCAGATTTTTGGAAAATAGAAATAGAAACAAACAGTTCCTTAAACAAAAGTTTTTCTCTACCATCAAATCTGATTTCTTTGAATGCAAGTTTACATATTAGCAAAAATGGTTTTCGTTTAAATTCTAATGTCACTAATGGTAATTTTAAAATTCCAAAAAAAATGTGGTTAAAATTTAATGCTTCTACTAATATATCAGTCCCTTTTGATGTTAAATGGATAGTAGAAAATAAAGGAGATGAAGCGGAAGCTAAACCTGATTTAGGTCACGAAACATTAGACCAAAATATATATTCAAGTTCATTTTCCCATTGGGAACAGACTGCCTATAAAGGAAAACACAAATTAATTTGTCAAATTATTAAAAATAGCCAAGTGGTAGCTACCGAAAAATTTGAAGTGATAATAAAAAAGTAAAGCACTATACACAACACCGTATATAATTTATTGCTGGCTTTTAGCCTACTTGCGAAAGTCCTCGCGGACTTTCTTGGTCGGTAATTATTTACTAAATTAGTTGCTTGAAACACGCAACAAACCATATACAACAACGTTACCTGCAAGCTAAAAAAACATACCGATGAAAAAAACAACTGTATTAATTGGAATTATATTCTTTACGACAATCTTTGGTTGTAAGGAAAGTACAAACAAACTTGGAGAAAATGAATTTGTTCTTAAAGGAGAATTAGAAGGAATTAAAAACGACAGTTGGATTTATTTAATATTTGATAATAAACCTGTTGACTCGACTAAAATAATAGACAATAAATTTTCAATAAATGGAGTCACAGAACATCCAAAGCAATACAATTTATTGATTAAAAATTCACAAAATTACACTCGTATTTGGTTAGAATCTGGAGAATTAAAATTTAAAGCAAAAGACGGAGAATTTAAAGACGCCATAATTGAAGGGTCTAATTCACAGAAAGAAAGTGAAAAACTTTGGAAACCAATTTGGGAATATAGAAAACGAAGAGACAGTCTCTCAAAAATAGTGTATAATAACGAACTAAATGATAGCTTAAAGTTAAATGCAAAGTTGGAACTTAAAAAAGTTCAACAGAATAGGCTGAAAATTGAGAGTGATTTCATTAAAAACAATCCTCAATCATATGTGAGTGCAAAAACTCTTGATTTTTATGCTACGTCCTTACCCAAGAAAACAGTTTACGAATTATATGATGGCTTTAGCGATGAAATAAAAAAATCTTCTTATGGGAAATCTGTAAAACGATTTTTGGACTTAAACCAAAACCCACAAATTGGAGATAAATATTTAGATTTTACAATGCCCAATGAAAATAATAAATTAGTGAAATTATCAGATTTCGAGGGTAAATTAATATTGTTAGAATTTTGGGCTTCTTGGTGTGGACCTTGTAAAAAAGAATATCCAGCATTAAGAAAGGCATATTCAAAATTTCATAGTAACGGTTTTGAAATTGTAAGTATTTCGGAAGACCAAACCAAAGAACAATGGCTCAAAGCAATAGATGAAAATAAATTAAATTGGATTAATCTTTGGCAAAAAGGTGGAAACAATGCTGACCCTTATTTAATTTACGGGATTAACGGAATACCTGCAAATTTTTTAATTGATGAAAATGGAATCATTATCGAACAAGATTTGAAAGGAGAAAAATTAATATCAAAAATAGAGGAAAAGCTAAAAGATAAAGCCAGCAGGTAACACCGTATATAATTTATTGCTGGCTTCTCGCCTACTTACGAAGGTCCTCGCGGACTTTCTTGGTCGGTAATTATTTACTAAATTAGTTGCTTGAAACACGCAACAAATCATATACAACAACGTTGTAAAACATTAAAAAAACATTTGTGCAAAAAATAGAATTTGGAGATATAAATAAATTTTTAGTTTCAATTGGAATTGTTCTAATTGGACTTGCTATTCTTACGCCTTATTTATATCTAAAAGAAGATTTTGGACTGAATATTGAATCTCAAAAGATTTTGAAATTCGACCAAGAGGTTCAACAAATTTTCACCAACAAGAAAAACCAAATAAGTACAATTCAAAGTATTATTCCTTGGACATCTTCTATTCTTTTAGGTTTAGGAATTTTAATTAGTGGAATTGGAATTAACAGGTGGCTTAAAAGACAAAGTAAAATTGACGAAAAATTTGACAAAGAGATTCAAATACTTGATATAGAAATTCAAGCATCTTCACCAGAAGAAAAAATTGAGAATGCCAAAAAAGAAGTTAAAGATATTGAACTTGCTGAAGAATTGGAATCAGAAGTGAAATCTGTTCATAAACCAAGAAACCAATCCTATATTAATTATATGAAAATAGAAAAAAATCTATTTGACTTATTTAAAAATATGGATAGTCCGAATTTCAAAGTATATCAAGAACCGAAAATTGGAGATAGATTTTACATAGATATACTTCTTAAAGCGAAATCTATAAAGTATTCTGACCGAATTATAGAAATCAAATACTTTAGAAATCAATTGCCAATTTCTACCATTCAAAAATCATTACATCAATTAAGTACTTATATTTCATATTACAGAAATAACACAAATAAAAGAGTAATTCCTATTCTACTTTTAGTTTATAAAGATGGTATCATAAATAAAGATAGATTGGATAGATATAAAGAGAGAATAGAATTTTTCGCTAAAGACATTCCTGAATTGACAAGGCTGAAAACGGAATTTATAGCGGAATCTAAACTTGAAAAATTTGATGTTAAGAAACTATTGAAAAAATAACGTTTTACAACACCGTATATAATTTATTGCTGGCTTTTTGCTTACTTGCGAAAGTCCTCGCGGACTTTCTTGGTCGGTAATTATTTACTAAATTAGTTGCTTGAAACACGCAACAAACCATATACAACAACGTTGTGGTGCATACAAAAACTGAATGAAAAGCATTTTAATAATATTAGGAATCATTATCGGAATTATAGTTTTAGTTGCTATTATTTCAATAAATAAAAGACGACCTAAATTCAACAAAAAAGGATTTAGTCTTTTAGAAAAAACACTACTTTCTGAACTTTACGAAATGTTTGATTCCGAAATTCAATTAAAGTTAAAAACTCAAATTGAATATTTTGAACCAAAAAGAAAATGGAGACAATATTGGGAAAAAAGTATGTCAATAGAACTTTATGGAAATAATGAAAATCCAATTTCCGGCAACTTAAAATATAACAGAAAAGATGAAAGTAAACTTGCAACAATTAGGTTTAAAGTAAATAGCGAGAAATATAACATTGAATTTGACAATTATGACGGACGAATTTGGGGTTGGAAAATAAGACCAAATCCAAAGTCAATTATGAAAGAGACGACAATTAATGTTATAAGTAAAAAAATAAACAACGACCCAAATAGTTTTGCCCAAACTACTTTCAAAAAAGAGAAAATAAAATCGATTCCAAAATTTGACGGTTTACTTGGAGAATTAAATGCTATTCAATCTATAAATCAAGTTTTTCAACCGATTGGAAATCAATTCTTGGAAAATTACACAAAAAATATTGATTCAAAATTACCTGTTGAATATCTAAAAATTATTGAAAAATCTGAAGGAGTTGATTTTGGAGATTTTAGAATACTTGGAGTATCTGAAATATACTCAACTGGACTTGACAATGGAAATTACTTCCACTTGGCGGAATTTGATGATGGAGTTATTACAATAAAAGAAGAAGATAAGAGTGGAACAATTTATTACTGCCACTATTCTGGACTTTTGGACGATTTAGGAACTGATTTTAGAAAAATAATATTGGAACGTGCAAAAAGTACGACACCACAACACCGTATATAATTTATTGCTGGCTTCTTGCCTACTTGCGAAAGTCCTCGCGGACTTTCTTTGTCGGTAATTATTTACTAAATTAGTTGCTTAAAACACGCAACAAACCATATACAAAAACGTTAGGCACCATTAAAAACAAACTATGAAAGTCCCATTTTACATTTTGATTTCACTAATGTTTTTGACTTCTTGCAAAGAAAAAGAAACAGAAAACCGAGTTGAAAACTATACCGAAGTCAACCTCAATTTTAGCGATTATGAACCAAGTGAGCATAAAAGCTTTATCGACTTGAAAATTGAAAACGGAATTAATCCAATTGACCAACAGTTAAAAATATCTGATAGCGGAACAGTTTTTTATAATTTTATTAATGAGAAAAAAAGAGAGCTAGTTTTTAACTATGAAAATAGAGAATTTAGCTTAATCGTTTCACCTAACGAAAAATTAAACGCAGAACTAACAATTGCAGAATTGACCGATTGGAAATCTAAATTCAACGGATTTAAAACTACTTCCGGAGAAAATAGAGTTACAAACAATCTTATTCTTGAAAACACATCTTACATTGACAGCTTAATTAAAAAAGCACCTGATGGATTTAGCAATGATGGGAAGTCTGTTGATATTAATTATAAAAACAAACGGATTTCAGAAATGCAACAACAATTAAAAGCATTTGACTTATTTATAAAGGAAAAGAATATCAAAGACAAAACATTTATTGATTGGAGTAAATCCCAAATTAGATACCGAGCAGGAAATGATTTAAGTCTATATCCATTTTTCGGAACACTAAACAGAAAAATTGATGATGAAAATGACTATTTCAATTTCATCAATGAAGTTAAACCAAATCAAAATGATGAATTAACTTATCAATCACGCTTAAAATATTTAGAAACATTATCTACTTCATACAAGATAATGAGCAACGTTGCTGACAAATATTCATCCGAGAGAGAACAATTAAAAAAGGATAGTCTATCCAATTTTCCAATCGCATTTAATATGGTTAAAAAGCGTCCAAAAAATGATGAAAGTGAATTATTGATGGCTTACTTATATCGCAAGAATAATAAAGTGCCAGAGCTATATCAAGATAGTTTGGCAAGTTTCGTGAATGATAAACTATTTAACCAAGTTAAGTCATTAGAAAAAAATGAGACGTTGGATATAGTAACTCTAATTAAAAATTACGACATACCAGATAATGAAAAAACTGAACTTTTAGCACTTTATAATAATGCAAAAGGAAAAGTTATTTATCACGATTTTTGGTTTACGAATTGTGCGCCTTGTATGAAAGAACTTCCTAACTACAACGATTTAATTGCAACAACTAATGAACAAGATGTTGAATTCATTTTTTATGGAGCATATATGAAAAATGAAGAATGGAAAAAGACAATAGATAAATTCAAACTGAAAGGCAAACATCATTTACTTACAAAAAACCAATTGGCCTTTTTTGAAAAATATTTTAGAGTTCACGGCTTTCCACATCATCAAATAATAAAATCAAACGGGCAAATTGGCGATAAAGTTCGTTTTGGAGCATATCCAAACAACTTTGATGAAATAAATAAACTGATAGGTAAAAACCAAGTTGCGAATAATAACGGTGCCTAACACCGTGTATAATTCATTGCTAGTTAGAGCTTACTTACGAAAGTCCTCGCGGACTTTCTATCTGTGATTTATTTGCTAACTTTAGTGCTTAAACACGCAACGAAATCATACACAATCACGTTAGCCAAAATTAAAAACAAATATGTGGGAATCAATTAAGCAGTTTTTTATTGACAATAGCGCAGCCATTATAATATCATTAGTAATCGGTGCTGTATTTTTTATTTTAGGACCTTTAGGCTTATGGTTTTCAGGAAAGAAAGTAAAGAAAGAAAAAATACATAAGGCGAAATCAGAACTTCTTGACTTGATAGAAAGTATGCTTGTAAATAATGAGAAAATTACTGTTTCAAAGCTTATTACGCTTTTTAGAGCAGTAGAAAGGCAAAATGGTAATAATCTCGGTCTTGATTCTGACTTAAATAATATACTTGAAGATTTAACATTACGCTTTGCGAAAAGTAAGCATCTATCGTCTGAGCAAAAGGATGTCTACATTGATAAAATTGACAAACTGATTGAATCTGTGAACAAGCAAGAATTGCCGGACGAAGAGAAAACTCAGATTGAGAAGAGAGAACTTCCCAAATCATTTAAGACAATTATAAAGGACTTAAAAGCGGAATCTGAATCCGAGAATATTGACAAGAAAAAATTGAATGAAAAAATAGATCAATTAGAAAAAAGGCTTGTTGGTACGAGCGATCCGTTTTTAAGAATGATAAGAATAATAAGAGAAAAACCACAGCTATTTTGGACAGCGATGCTAGTTTATGTAATAATTGTGGTTTTAGTTTTATTCATAACAGGTAAAATAAACTTTGGCTAACAACGTATAAAAATAATAGGGCAATTGTAGCAAAACCGAATGGTTTGGGCACTTTTGCTAAGTCGCCAAATTTTTAAATTTGGCTTATTGAGAAAAAAGATAATAAGTAAAATTTAAAAATTCGGCTTGTGTTTCATCCGAATGGTTAGCGACTTTTTTCAGCCCTACTATTCTTATACAAAACCGTTGGCAACTATTAAAAAAAATCGTAACTCAAATTGAAATTATTTAAAATCATAATATTTTTTCTGTTTTCAACCTTTGTTTATGGACAGAATACTCTTCCGAATATGGAGGAGGAAATAATTATTAATGACAGCTTAATAGCTAAACCTGGAGAACGTTATATTGACGGAATTAAAATTGGATTGGAGAAAATAATCATTCACGAAAACAACATTAAAGAAATAAAAGTTTACAAAGGAGAAAGTGCAAAAATTTATAGCGGAGCAATTGGAGCAACAATAATTGAACGAAAAAAGAAATATGAATTTGTTTTACTCTCAAAATTTATAGCCGATTTAAAAAGTGGAAATAAAAAGCTAAAAAACGAGAAAAACATTGAGGTAATTTTAAACGAAATTTTAATTGAAAAACCTGAAGAATATAAAATTGAATTAAATCCTGAAATGAAAATCACAATTCAGAATTATTCTGATGACGGAATTTATCACGGAGGAAAAGAAAATAAACCGAAAACACAAATAATAATCGGAACGAAAAAATAACAGTTGCCAACACCGTATATAATTTATTGCTGGCTTCTCGTCTACTTACGAAAATCCTCGCGGATTTTCTATTCGGTTTTTATTTGCTAACTTTAGTGCTTAAACCACGCAACAAACCATATACAAACACGTTGTGGTGCATTTAAGAAAAATCGTGCTTAAAGAGAAAATTTAGCTGATTGAAATACTGAACGAATAAAAAAACGAACTGAATTACTAAACGGAAAATAAAGAAAATGGAACAGGTTGGAAATTTCAAAATAATCGGAATAGAAACTGAAACAACAAACGAAAACGGAAAATCTGCGGAGGATATAGGCAAACTTTGGGAGCAATTTTATTCCGAAAATATTCCTAGCAAAATCCTGAACAAAAAAAGTGATGAAGTTTATTCGATTTACACCGACTACGAAACTGATTATAAAGGAAAATACAAAACAATAATTGGACAAAAAGTGGATTCGCTTGACAAAATTCCGAACAGACTAATCGGACGAGAATTTAAAGGCGGAAAATATCAAAAATTTATTGCAAAAGGAGAAATGCCAAATGCAGTAATGGAAAAATGGCAAGAAATTTGGAAAAAGGACAAAGAATTGAACCGAAAATATACAGCGGATTTTGAAATTTATGGAAAAAAATCACAGAATGGAAAAAATTCGGAAGTTGAAATTTATATAGCAACTGAATAAATAACGACACCACAACACCGTGTATAATTAATGGCTAGTTCTAGCCTACTTACGAAAATCCTCGCGGATTTTCTATTCGGTTTTTATTTGCTAAATTAGTTGCATAAAACACGCCACTAATCATACACAAAACCGTTGGCAACAAGCAAAAATGAGAACATTATGAGAAAAATAATTAAACCTTTATTATTGCTAACATCACTTTTGATAATATATTCTTGTAATCCTGAAATTGATATATTTGGAGGAAATGAACATTTCAAATTTTCTAGTTCAGATGAAATTTATTTGTTTAAAGATTATAATAAAGTCGGAGAAATAAGGCAGTTTATTAATGAAAATAATAGAATTGTTAATTTTGAAATTGAGAGATATAAAATTGAAAAAGAATCTTCTGGATTTCTTTCCCCAGCAAAGATGTATTATTATGATAATTTAGTAATAATTTTGAAACTGACTGAAATAAATTCAGAAGTCTGTAATAAAATCATCATTTCTATTTCAAAAAGCAAAGAAGGAAAATTAGGTAATAGTATTTCTATTCCATCATCTACTGAAAATTCTTGTGGTGGAATTAAATTTCAGTATAAAATCCCTGAACCAATTGAATACGAAATCAATGAAATGAAGATTGGAAATATTACATATGAAAGTGTTTTGACATTTGAAGGTAAAGGAGGTCTAATTAACTATTTATCATTTTTTGAAAAATCAGAAGTTAATAAAGTTTATTTTGACTTAAAAAAAGGAATTATTGGTTTTGATGATTCTGAAAGTAATACGAAATTTAGAATTATGAATTAAAGCCAGTTGCCAACACCGTATAAAAAAAATTGCTGGTTTTAGCTTACTTACGAAAATCCTCTCGGATTTTCTTGGTTCGTGTTTTATTTACTAACTTTATTGCTTAAAACACGCAACTTTTCTTATACAAAAACGTTATGTGCAATTAAAACATAGCGGTCGGAATAAGCCGAATAGAGACTTGAAACAGAAGTAGGCAAAACAAAAAACAATTGAAAAATGGCTTTAAATTGGTATCAATGCAAAAATTGCGGAACTGCAATCAAACAAGACAGAAATCCAAGTAATTCAGGATGTTCTGCAAAAACTTTTCACTCTTGGACAAAATTGGCAGAAGTTGGCGACACTAATTACAGTTGCAAAAAGTGCGGAACAACTATCCAGGCGAAAAGAAACCCTTCAAATTCAGGTTGTCCGAGTTCAACATTTCATTCTTGGACAAAACTTTAAGAATGAAAAAACGACCAAATCTTTTTGACTATGCGACTTCGGAGCTTTCGCAAGACGCATTTTTAACTTGGCTAATCCAATGGGCAGATAAAGACTATCGAGAAATTGATAGTTCTTTAAATGCTTGTGCTATTTCGTTTGTTCAAGAGCTTTTAGGAAAAGACAATTCTTATAAGATTGAAACGGTTGAAGCAGGTAGACAATGGAACAACATTGATGTTTGGGCTTTAGTGAATAATCAATATTTCCTTGTAATAGAAGACAAAAAAGGAACGAAAGAACACTCTGACCAACTAAACCGATATTCCGAAATCGCTAAAAATCACTACGAAAAGTCTGAAATTGAGATAAAACTTGTTTACTTCAAAATGGAAGAGCAAGGAAAATACTCGGACATTAAAAATGCAGGTTTTTTGATTTTTCAAAGGAGCAAAATGCTTTCAATACTTGAGCATTATGTGAACTCAACAGAAAAGTCAATGCAAAATGACATTATTGTTGATTATCACAAAAACCTTGACAACCTAAATAAGAAAATCAATAGTTATTTAACTAAACCATTAAACGAATGGTATTGGTATTCTTGGCAAGGCTTCTATTCTGAACTTCAAAAACACATTGGCGGAAATTGGGAATATGTTTCAAATGCCGCAGGCGGGTTTTTAGGTTTTTGGTGGAATTGGAATTACTCGAAAATTGACGGAAAAGAATTTGAATATTATCTGCAATTAGAACAAGACAAATTTGTATTTAAACTTTACGCTTACAAAGAAAACGAGCGTAGAGAAATCAGAGACTTTTACCGCAGACATTTATACAAGAAAGCGAAAGAATTAAATGTTGAAATTTCTCAATTTGGTCGTTTAGGAGCATATATGGGAGTTGCTAAACTGAACTCTGAATATCGATTAACAAACGAAAATGGACTTTTAAATATTCAAGCAACAGTTGACAATTTAAAGAACATAATGAAACTGATAAACGAAACGGAAAAAGAAATAAAAGCACATAACAAAGTGTATAGTTAATGGCGGTTTAATGCTGTAATTCAAGGTTTTAGCATTTAACAAACTAAGTTCTAAACCGAAAGTTAAGTGTTTCAAAATCCGCCACTAACCATACACAAACCGTTACCCACAAGCTGAAAACCAGCCGCATATTTTAGCACTTTCGGTTTTTCCCAACACATAAATCCAACGCTCTAAAAACCAAAAGAGCTAAAACTTTCCCAAAATTCGTAATTATGTATTTAAGTATTTGCTTATATACGTAATTAATTATATGTTTGTACGACAAAGCAAATAACTTTAATAAAAATATATACACAAATGAAATTAGAAATAACCTGTACAAGAGCGGAAGCCAACCATAAGCAGTTACAAAACTGTATGGAGGCATTGGATAATATGGAAGGGAGTTTTCAAAAAATGACAAAACTTTTATCAATTGCAGGAAGCGATGTAAGATTGAGAATTCTTTATTTATTGAATTTAGAAAATGAACTATGTCCTTGTGATTTAGCTGATATACTAAAAATGAGTGTTCCTGCGATCTCACAACATATACGTAAAATCAAAGATGCAGGAATAATCAATTCAAGACGAGATGGTCAAACACTTTATTATTCATTAAATAAAGATGAAACAGAGATATTTATTAGCATTTTTAAATCTATCGAATTAATTAGAAAAACAGCATAATTTATAAAGAAATGAAAACAGAAAAAACATCAAAAAATGCAGCATACACAGGTTTATTTGCTGCTGTAGCAGCATCATCTTGTTGCATACCACCTGTTATAGCATTAATAGCTGGCGTTGGAGGAAGTGCATCTGCACTATCTTGGATGGAACCTTTTAGACCCTATTTAATAGGTTTAGCTGTAATAGCTATTGGCTATGCTTGGTATGCTTACTTAAAACCCAAAAAAGCCGATGACTGTTGCGAAGTTGATGCAAAACCAAAATGGTATCAAACCAAAGGCTTTTTAATAGGCATTACATTGTTTGCAGCTATTTCAATTAGCTTTCCTTATTATTCTCATATATTTTATCCAGATAACAAAAAAGAGGTTATTGTCGTAAATCAATCAGACATTCAAACTGTAAATTTTGATGTAAAAGGTATGACTTGCGCTTCTTGTGAAGAACACGTTAAGCACGCTGTTAACGAATTAGAAGGTATTGTTAATGTAGCTGCTTCTTATGAGAAAGCTAATGCCGAAGTGGAGTTTGACAATACAAAAACATCTAAAGAAGATATAGAAAAAGCTATAAATTCAACGGGTTATAAAGTTATTAATAAATAAAAATAAATCTTATGAAAACAGCAAAGCAATATTTGGGCAAACAATTAAACACCATGTTATCTGAAATTCAACTTGATGATAATAATTTTATCGTGAATGTCCAAAGGGAATTACTTAAAGGCAATCCACTGCCAAAAACAACATTTTATGCACTTATCGATGCAACTAAAGAGAAAGCTGATTCACTGTTGGAATTATTAGGAGAGCTAAATGAAAATAACCAAATTACAGCCTTTTCTGGTTTGTCGATTACACCTACCAACCACAAGTTTATAGTGCAAGGCAAAACACTTTATACTTGGTGTGCATTAGACGCTATATTGTTTACCGAATGGCTGGATGTTTCGTCCCAAATTATATCTCAAGACCCAATTGACAATTCTATAATTGAGTTGAATATTGAATGCGATCATTTGATATCATCTAATCCATATCCAATATTTCTCTCTTTGATTGAAAAAATGGACTCTTGCAATATCAGAGGTTCCTTTTGCAATCACGTCTTTTTTTTTGCAAGCGAACAAACCGCAAAACAATGGCTTGACAGCAATGTAAATGGCAAGATATTAACCATGGAAGATTTATTTGAATCGAATAAAATTGGCTTAAAATGTTGTTAAAAATAATCACCTATATTTATTAAGCACCACATAAAAACAAATCATTTTTAATATGAAGAATTTATTTAAAAAGAAAAACGAGTTATCTCAAAAAACAGAAACTGTTTCATTACAGATAGAAGGAATGACCTGTAGTGGCTGTTCATTACATATCGAAAAGGATATCAATAAAAAAGATGGTATTCTAATCAGTTCTGTGAACCACGAAACTGGTAAAGGAGAATTTACTTTTGATACTGCCAAGTTGAATAAAGAGGAATTGATTAACGCTGTAAATAGCATTGGTAAGTATACGGTTGTTAAAGGCAATGAAAAAGAGGATTGTTGTGATTCAATTTCGGATAGCACGACAGATAAAGCGTCCAACAAAGGAAAAAATCAATTCGATTTAATCGTAATTGGAGGTGGTTCTGCTGCATTTTCAGCAGCCATAAAAGCCGAAAGTTTAGGGCTTACCACGCTTATGGTAAATGGTGGTTTAGATTTTGGTGGCACTTGTGTTAATGTAGGTTGTGTACCTTCTAAAAATCTAATTCGAGCTGCCGAAACAGCTTACCACGCTACACATTCTAATTTTGCAGGAATAAAACCAAAAGGCGTTGACATTGATTTCGCACAAGTTATCAAGGATAAAAAAGCTTTAGTTGCTGCATTACAACAACAAAAATATATGGATGTGGTCAGTGATTTTAAAGGCTTGACCATGCTCAAGGGATGGGCAGAGTTTGTGGATACTAAAACCATTCTTGTAGATGGAAAAGACAAGTTCACTGCAACCAATATTATAATAGCCACGGGAGCAACCACCAACATACCTAATATCGAAGGATTAAATGAAGTTGGGTATTTAACTAATGTGTCTTTGTTCGATTTAGAAGAAAAACCAGAAAGCCTAACCATTATGGGCGCAGGTTACATAGGGTTGGAAATAGCAATGGCCTATAATCGTTTAGGTGTAAAAGTGCGCATCATTGAATTTACAGATAGACCTTTACGAAGTCAAACCGAAGACATTACTGGTGTTTTAGTTGAACAAATGAAAAGTGAAGGCATTGAAATTCTTCCAAATTTTAGAGCCTTTAAATTTGAAAAAGAGGGCAACAATACTATTATTCATTGTAACTGTCCTGATGGTTCTACAACACAAATTGTTGAAAAAGGACATATTGTTGTCGCGACAGGAACCACGCCAAACACGTCTAAATTAGGTCTAAAAAAAATAGACCTAAAATTATCAGAAAGAGGGCATATTGTGGTTAATGAAAAAATGGAAACTAATATTTCCAATATTTATGCAGCTGGTGATGTCACTAATACACCGCCATTTGTGTATACAGCAGCAACCGAAGGCAGTACAGCCGTTAATAATGCATTTTCATTATCAAAACAAAGTGTAGATTATGCATCATTACCTTGGGTAGTATTTACAGACCCTCAAATTGCGGGAGCAGGTATGGATGAAATTGAAGCTGAATCAAGAGGCATTCCTTTTGAAGTATCAAAATTAGATCTAACACATGTACCAAGAGCTTTAGCTGCACAAGATACCAGAGGATTTATAAAGTTGATTCGTAATACGGAAACGGATAAATTAATTGGAGCAAGAGTAATAGCACCAGAAGGTGGTGAACTCATCCAACAATTAAGTATGGCTATTAAATTTGGAATTACAGTAAAAGATTTGGCTGAAAGTTTTTATCCATATTTGACACTTGGAGAAGGAATCAAATTAGCAGCAATTACTTTTGGAAAAGATGTTTCTAAATTGAGTTGTTGTGCAAGTTAATCCCTACTAAAAGCCATACACATTTGCAATTCGCTCAAAGCCACCACGCCATCAAAAATTGCAAAAGAGTATGTCTTGCCAACGCTCAATCCGAACATTTAAGAAAATATCGGAATTGAAAAGCAGAACGGAATAAAGCCAGTGGGTAACAACGTATATAAAAAATAGCAGTTAAGAGCTAAACTAAAAGTTTGGTTCTTTTCTGCTATCTTTGTTTTCAACTGAAAAATTGCACATACAAATCTGCTACTTTTCATATACAAGACCGTTGTGCCCAATATGAGAAAAACCTCGAAATGAAAATTGACATTCACGTACATACAAGAAAAGTAAAGTCAGGTGATGCACCGACAAGGAACATAGAAAAAGATAGGTTTGTCGAAATACTGAGCGATACTGATGTAAATATTTTGGCAATTACCAACCATAATCATTTCGATACTCAACAATATGAGGAGTTTAGAGATGGTGTTGAAAGTCACTGTCAAATATGGCCAGGAATTGAACTAGATGTTTTTGAAAATGAAAAAAGGTCTCATTTAATAGTTATCTGTAATCCGAAAAACTACCAAGACTTTAATAAAGCCGTAAGTGAAATATTAGATGGAAAAAATCCAGATACTTTTACAATTTCATTAGAAGAAACAGTAGAAAAATTTGATTCTTTAGATTGTATTTACATTGCTCACTACTTCGTAAAAAAACCAAATTTAGGCGATAAGGAAATTGAAATGCTAATTGATTTAGTTTCAAATCCCAAACGAATTTTAAAAGAAGCAACAAACTCAATATCAGCCGGAATATACATAAGTCACGGCCATAATTCTATTTATGGTTCAGATGTACAAAACTGGGACAATTACATAGAACAATCACAAAATTTACCTGAACTTAGACTTCCTGTTGAGAGTTTCGAACAATTCTGTCTTTTACTAGAAAAAGATGAAGCCACAATAAGTACTATTTTAGATAAAAAATCTAAAGAAAGTATTGAACTATTTCCTTTTAATAGTGACCCTTTTGAGAAAATAGTGTTAGATGTTTACTCTGACATCAATATTCTTTTTGGAAGTAAAGGAACTGGTAAAACGGATATTTTAGAATCCCTTTCTAAACATTACAACAGCAAAGGACATAAAACTTCTGTTTATAAGTCAAATGACAATCATTTAAACTCTGTCTTTGATATTAAAGGTAATTCATTCAATTGTGATGCGTCTGATTTTGGATTTGACGAATGTTCTGATGAAATAAAGTTTCTCAAAGAAGTTACTGAAGAAAAAGTCACTACATTAAACAAATATGACTCACATTTTTCGTTTCAAGAGACAAATAAAATTTCACAAAAACTAAAAATAAAAAATATTACTCAAGCAGATGAAGCTCAGTCTGAGAGAATACTTGAAGAAATAACAGATATTCTAGACAACTTTAAGACGTTTAACGATTATATCGATGAAAATTCAGATATCTCTAAATATGTTGATGTTGAATTAATAACGGAACTTGGAAATGTACTTGAAAAAATACTGGTACAACTTAAAGTAAGTACCGAACAAAATTTTATAGAAAACAAAAGTATTAAACTACTAAATGGAATTATCTCTTGTTTCAATAATGAAATTGCAAAAAAAACTAATCAACCACCAAAGCCAACAAAAACAGGTTTCTTAGAATACTCTAGAAATCGTATTAAAATAGAAAGGGCATCCAAAAAGATTATTAAATTAATAAACCAATCAATAAATCCGATTGAAGAATACGCTGGTAGTCTTGGAGAAAAGGGAGAATTATTCTGTAAGACAAATTTAATATTTCAAAATGGTTCATTTTCAAATGGAGATTATACCGCAGTAAAAAATGTCTACAAAACACCTCAAAAGGAATTTGCCAATGCGATTATTTCTATTTCAAAATATATTCATTCAAATGAGTTATTCTTAAAGATTACAGAATTAAACGAGATAGAAAATATTAATACAATTAATTCACTTAGCGATTTATTATTAAAATACAAGCATTTCACGCTGAATGGGACGATTTACAGTCCTTCCAATGGTGAATCATCAATGATTCTGTTGCATAAGGAATTAGCTGATGATAAGGACATCTATTTAATTGATGAACCAGAAAAAAGTCTAGGTAATGATTACATTAATGATGTAATAGTACCTCTAATAAAAGAAAAGGCACTTCTTGCAAAAAAAGTTATAATAGCAACACACGATGCAAATATTGCAGTTAGAACATTACCTTATAATTCAATTTATAGACTTCAAGAAAAGGGAAAAGGATTTACTCTAACAGGTAATCCATTTTCGAACTCATTAAATTGTATTTATGGTTCAAGGCCAAGTCTTGATTGGAAAGAAATTAGTATGAAAACTTTAGAAGGAGGAAAATCAGCCTTTGGAGAAAGAGGAAAAATATATGGAAACTAAAAAAGCAACTATTAAAAGAGAAGAACCTCATACCTATTTGGTTCTTGATATTGGAGATAATCCAATTCAAATTAATTTAACCGATGACAACCCAAACAATGTAAAATCAGCATTTAATTTAATTTTAAAAGAATTAAAAAAAGGATTGTTTGAATTTGAATTGGAAGATGAAAGTTCAGATTTATATAATAATATTTGTGTTGAGTATTTAACTCAGTTAAATAGTGAAATCAAAGCTATTCATACTGAATTAGAAGAATACGAACTAACTGAAAATGAATAAAATACTGGGCACAACACCGTGTATAATTCATTGCTAGTTATAGCCTACTTACGAAAGTCCTCGCGGACTTTCTATCTGTGATTTATTTGCTAACTTTAGTGCTTAAATCACGCAACTAACCATACACAAACACGTTGTAAAAAACTGGCGGAAAAGTTAACCGAAAAACTTAGTTCTTCTAAATTGAATTTTTGCTTTTAAAGTTTAGATTTCTCAAAAAACAGAAAAATAAACGGAAAAATTCCGTTTTCAAAAGTTCTTTTTTAAAAAAATAGTAATCCGAAAAATTTGTTTTTTTTACATTGTGGAACAGTCTCTCGCTAATCTTTTTTTTGCGGGAATTGCAAAAGTTACTGAATTTAAAAACGTGAGAATTTTCTCTTGTTAGAAAAACATAGTTTGCGGAATTTAGCTAAAAAAGGAATTTATTTTCTTTGTTGGAATTTTCTCTAAAAGTCAGAAATTAGAAAATTATTTAGTAAATTTATAAAAATGGAAAAATGCTGAAAATGGAAATTAAAAATTCAACAATAAAACACGCTTTTTACAACACCTTGTATAAAAAATTGCTGTATTTAGCGTAATTTAAAACTAGTCGCTCTTTTGTAACTTCTGAATTTCCTGCGGAAATTCCTCGTTCACAAAATCGCAACTTTCCATACAAAACAACGTTGGCAGTAATAAAACTAAACAACCAGAAAAATAACATTAAAAATGGAAATTAAAGAATTATCAAAAATATTAAGTCAGAATTATACGAATGCATATAACGGAGAAAAAGTTGTACAAATACATTTATTCGGAATAAAATATGGAGAAATAATCAGAAAGAATAAATATTCTTCAAAAGCTATAATAGATGAATCTGGTTTGAACGAATCCTATGTTGCGGAATTGAATAAAGGAATTAAGTTGAGGAAAGAAGTCGTTTTTGAAAATGACGAACTAGAATTAAAAAGTTTAGGAAAAATCCTAAAAGATAATTATGAAAACGCAAGAAGTGGAGAAACGGTTGCTTCTATTTATTTGTTTGGAATAAAATACGGAAAGCTCATTAAAACGAAAAACTATCCAATTAATGAAATTATAAAAATCTCTGAAATTAAAGATTCATACTTTGCTGAATTGAATAAAGGAATAAAATTATCTGAATATATAACCATAAAATAAAATTACTACTGCCAACACCTTGTATAAAAAATTGCTATATTTAGCATAATTTAAAACTTGTTGCTCTTTTGCAAACTTCTGAATTTCCGCTGGAAATTCCTCGTTCACAAAACCGCAACTTTCCATACAAAACAACGTTACCTAACATTAAATGAAATCCGTAATAAAATTAACATTTGTAATATTTTTAATTTTTAGTTGTTCAAAAAAACAGAAAGCTAAATCTGAAATAAACACGAAAAAAATTGAATATGGAGTTATAATTTCTGAATATCTTGAATCTAAAAAGAATGAACCAACACTTGTTTTTAATAACCCATTTTACAATAATAAAAAGTTTGCAATCAAACTTTTAGAAAATGACATAAGTTGGTCTGAAAAAAATAACGCACTTGAGATTATAATTAATGGAACTAAAATAAATACGTCTGATAAAGTTACATTGAATAACAATTGGGGAAAAAGTGTTGATAGTGTAAATTTTGCAAATAATGTTATGCAAATCAAACTTTACGAATCTGATTCTCTAATTGGTTTTGTGCTGACTAATGAACCTTGCACAGGACTTGGTTGTAGCGTGAATTATCAGTTAATTTTTGACTTAAAGACCAAATCTGAAAGTTATTTTGGTAGATTTAGAACTGGAACTGAATTTGAATTATACGACTTTAACCAAGATTCGAAAATTGATTTTTTAAGTAAGACTTTTTATGGTAGAAATGAACAAATGATTGACACAACAGAATTTATTTTATACAGTCAAACCGAAAAAGGAAACTTTCAAGAATATAAAACGAATAAACAAAAACGATTTAGTTTTAAACATATTTATCCTCAAATTTATCCAAACCGAAATAAAGATTCAATAAAGGAGGTATTTGAACAAAATTGGGTAGAAAAAATAACGTTAGGTAACACCGTGTATAATTAATTGCTTGGTTCTCGCCTACCTACGAAAATCCTCGCGGATTTTCTTGGTTTGTGTTTTATTTACTAAATTTCGTGCTTAAAACACGCAACTAATCATACACATCAACGTTCTACGCAATTTGACCAAATCAAGAAAAATAGAGACTACACTCATTGATATCGCTTGTTTACTAAATCTGATTTTTAATTTATCGGATTTAAAATTAGTTTCGGTTAAAATTTAAAACGGAATATGAAATCAACTGAAAAAATATTTATAATTTTTTTAAGCCTTTTTACGGTAATTTCTTGTGCGACCAGTAATTCCCTACGAAAACCTAAATCCACTTATTCTAGTGATGAAATTTTAAAAATGGCAGAATGGCGTTTTGACTATAATTTAGAAAATTTAAAATTATGTGACTTGTATATTTTGGACGGAGTTCCTTACGAGAAAAAAGTGATTGATTCTGTTTTAATGAAATATGACAAGCGAGATATCCGAATGATAAGTTTCCTTGAAAAACCAACTGAAAATACTTGGTGGAATAAGAATTGTGACTTAATTCCTCAAATACAAACTAAATTAATCAAACAAACACGTGAATATAAATCAGAAATTCTAAACCGAATTATAAAAACTTACAGCAAATACGATAAAGAAATTAAAATAGCAGGAACATCTTGTGAATATTGTCCTTTGGTTATTTTAAATAATAAACCATTTTTTGCAAGCCAAAGTGAAGTTTTATCTAAAATAAGTGAATTAAAAATAAATAAAGTTGATTATATCGCTGATTATAGAAAACCTCATAATATTGAGTATTTTGGTTCTTTATCAAAAAACGGAGTTATTGAAATATTTACGAAATAAAAACTGCGTAGAACACCGTATATAATTTATTGCTAGTTCTAGCCTACTTACGAAAATCCTCGCGGATTTTCTATTCGGTTTTTATTTGCTAAATTTAGTGCTTAAACCACGCAACAAACCATATACAAACACGTTGTAGGTAATTTAAGAAAAACTATGAGGAAAATTTTAATATTGATATTTCTAACAAGTTTTTTTGGATATTCTCAAGAAAAAGAGAATTCCGAAAACAAGGAATTTAAAATTCTTGATGGAATTTCTCTAAAGATTAATAAGATAGAAAAAACAACGGACTCTACTTCGACTTTCTTTAATGAAGAAATAGCGGTTGAAAGATTCAAACTTAATAGTGAAATTAATGTACAGGTTGAATGCAATATGGTTGAGGGGAAATTTGAAAAAGCAAGAGCAAATTATCTAATTGAAATCGGAATTGATAAAGATGGTTTAATCAGAAAAAGATTTGCTGATTCTATTTATAAATATTGGACTGAAAAAAGTGAATCATATTTAAGCGGTTATGAATCTTTACCTGCTACGAACCATATTTTCTATAAAAAAGGAGATTATGTAATGTACATTGACCCTCAAAACAATAACATTGGAAAATACTATTTGATTTATTTCAAAAACCGAATTATGAAAGTGACTTTTAAAGGGTTTGACCAAAATGGAGGTTGGGGAGGACTTTCTGCATTTTTATCAGAATTGGTTGAATTTAAATTTGATAAAAGGACAATCAAACCTGAATACAAATCAAAATTTGACCCGAAAAAGTATATTGAACTATACGAAAACAAAGAATTTGAATAAAAACTACCTACAACACCGTATATAATTTATTGCTAGTTCTAGCCTACTTACGAAAATCCTCGCGGATTTTCTATTCGGTTTTTATTTGCTAAATTACGTGCTAAACCACGCAACAAACCATATACAAACACGTTGTATTTAATATCGATAGACTTTCGGAATTTTCAATACACTTTCTCGAATTTTCAAGCGTATCTAGTGAGAAGTTTTACGGTATAACTTTGAAATATTTTAGATCTCAAACTTTACGATTGAAATCGTTGAGAGTTCACTCTCAAAACGTTAAAACGTTATACAGTTTGAAGATACTGAAAATAATTGACAAAGTCAAGTATTACGTGACTTCTCTTTGAGCGAGACTTGATAATTCTTTCACTTAAAGACGTTCCATATAAAACGCATATAAAACATATTTAAGTGAAAAACTGCATTGAAAAGCGTTCTATTGTAGCGTCTTCGAGACTCCGTATTTTCAGGTGAATTTTTGGAAAGGTTGTCAGTGATGATATCTTTTAGAAGATCCTCGAAACTATTTATATGATGGATTATGGAAAATACTAAACACAACAACCCATATAAAAAATAGCTACTTTAGTTATTATTAAAAAAATTAAAGTATTTTTAAGAACTAATAGAATATCTATAAAATAATAGCTTTAAAAACGCTACATTTCATATAGGTACTCGTTGTACAACATTAACACAAACTTTACGCTGAATTGAAAAACCTCAAACCTGAATTCTCAATAAACGAAGTTGGAAAGTTCCGATTTTATAGCGGAATTCTAATCGGAATTGGATTTAGCATAATTCTAAATTCTCTATTTCGTCTGACTTTAAGAGTGTGTAATTTAGGAATGTCTATTGACCAATGGAGTTTGGAATATGAAATTCCTCTTTATTATCATATTTTAATTGGATTTGCTTCTTTTGGATTTTCTTTTTGTTTTACAACTTATTTATGGATGAGCAAACCATTTGCAAATAACAGAAGGAAAACTCTGAAATTAAGAATGGCTCAAATTAATCCGATTTGGATTTTCTTTGGAACACTTATATTTCTATTAAGATTGTTTTGGTTTTTTACAAGTATTGAATTGACAATCGAAAAGGATTTTCCGGTTTTAGGTTTTATGATTCCGACTTTTATATATCTGTATTGTTGGAATTTAATTTCGGATATTTATAAATCAAAAAAAGCGTTTCTGATTTCTTCGCTGATTTTCATAATTAGCGGAATTATATTAAGCGGAATTTAAAAATGAAAACAAAATAACGTTGTACAACACCGTATATAATTTATTGCTAGTTCTAGCCTACTTACGAAAATCCTCTCGGATTTTCTATTCGGTTTTTATTTGCTAACTTTAGTGCTTAAAACACGCAACAAACCATATACAAACACGTTGCCAGTAATTAACCATGTACTTTCCTGAAATAGGTTGACTAAAAATTCATCAATTATTAATAGTCACTTATGAAAAATCAAAAACAACACTGGCAGAAAAAAAAGTACCAAAAAGTAACTTTAGAAACCAAACTATTCGTCGTTGACCAAATTCAAAATGGTCAGATTTCAACAAACTTTGCTTCCAAAAAATATGATGTTCCTAGAACTACTATTGGTTATTGGATTAAAAAATACAGTACTTTAGTGCAACAAAACACTGGTATGAGTAAAAACGATGAAATTAAAAAATTAAAGGAACGTATTGAAGAGTTGGAGTTTGTAAAAGACTTTCAACAAGACATTATTGCTGATATGGAAATCATTACAGGGGTCGATTTGGCAAAAAAGTCATTGCCCAAAACATTAGCAAAAGAGATAGAACTAAAAAAGAAAAACATTTTAAAACAAAATGGATCTATCAATGTTTTGGGATTAGCAAACAAGCCTACTACAAAAGACTTAAAACACAAAAAATCAAACAAATAAACGATACCAAAATTATTAAAATGGTTAAAAACTACCGTAAAAAGGTAGGTCAAAAAACGGGTGGTATCAAACTATATGCTGAACTTAAACAAGACTTTATTAACCAAGAAATTAAAATAGGAAGAGACAAGTTGTATGACGTTTTAAGGCTTCATAATTTACTGGTACCCAAACTCAAAAACTACGTGACAACAACCAACTCTAATCACCTGTTTAGAAAATATAAAAACCTAATTAAAGACCAAGTGCCAACTAGACCAGAACAGCTCTGGGTAAGCGATATAACCTATATTAAAACAGATAATGGACATAACTATTTAGCAATTGTTACAGACGCCTATTCCAAGCAAATTATGGGATATAATCTAGATAATCATATGAAAACTTCTCTCTGTACAAAAGCGCTTCAAATGGCTATTAAAAACAGAAAATACCCTAATAAAAAACTCATTCATCACTCAGATAGAGGTTTTCAATACTGTAATCCAAAATACACTCAATTTGCTGAAAATAATGGAATTATTATGAGTATGACAGAACAATACGACCCTTATGAAAATGCAATCGCAGAAAGAATAAACAGAACTTTGAAATATGAATATGGTCTTAAAAATTGCATTAAAAATACAGAGATTGCTCAAAAAACTGCGAATCAAGCTGTGCATATTTACAACAATTTAAGAACCCATTTTAGCTTAGATTTAAGAAAACCAGCTGAAGTACACCTAAACCCAAATATCAAATACAAATCATATCGAAAAAATAAACTAAATTTGACTGAACTTAAAATTTAAACTAATAGCAGTTCAAATTATTTTTTGCCTTCTAAACGGCTAAAAAAAATAATTTGGACGGGATAATTTAAACTAAAAAAAGGTCAACCTATTTCAGTATAATACACCAACCTATGAACATAAATTTAATCCGACCTGAAAAAGTCAATTTAAAAGACCATCCAGTTTTGACTGAAAGTTGGTTACAAGACATAATCGCCAAAAATCCAGAAATTATTGGACTTGGAGATTTAAGTCTCAAAGACAAAGAAAGAAAACAACTTCGAGCAGGAAGATTAGATATTTTACTTCAAGACCCAGATATAAATAAACGATACGAAGTCGAAATTCAACTTGGAAAAACAGACGAAAGTCATATAATCCGAACGATTGAATATTGGGATATTGAACGAAAAAGGTATCCGCAATATGAACATTGTGCTGTAATAATTGCAGAAGAAATTACGAGTAGATTTTTAAATGTAATCGGACTTTTTAACGGAACTATCCCGTTAATAGCTATTCAACTTACAGCCTATAAAAATGGAGACGACTACTTTCTGACTTTCAACAAAGTGCTTGACGAAATGAATTTAGGTTTGGTCGATGATGATGAAGAAATTAGTGAAATTACCGACCGAAATTATTGGGAGAAAGAAAAAGGAACACCGAAAACCATAAAAATTGTTGACGGAGCTTTGGAATTAATCACAGAAGTAATCCCAGGTTATCAATTAAAATACAATAAGTTTTATATAGGTTTAGCTCAAAATGGTCGAGCAGATAATTTTGTGCTGTTTAGAGCGAAAAAGAACTTTACTCGAATGGAAATTCGACTTGAAAAATCAGATGAATTAGAAAACGAAATTGAAAGTCGAGGAATTGATGTAATGGACTACGAAAAAAGAAATGGACGATATAGAATTAAATTGACCGAAAAGGATTTAAAGCAACATAGGGAATTCATCAAAGATTTAGTTAGAAAATCAAAGGGAATACACATTGAACCTGAACAACAGAACGAATAATAACTACTGGCAACAACGTATATAGCTCATAGCTAAGTAGTTGCTTAATCGAAGTTAAGGTATATTTGCGAGTCCGCCAAATTTTTAAATTTGGCTTATTGAGAAAAAAGATAATAAGAAAAATTTAAAAATTCGGCTCGTGCTTCATCCGAAACTAATTGTTTAATTTGCACGCTACGAGCCATATACAGAGACGTTGCCCATAATTAAAAAATGAACCGAATAACAATCATATTTTTTATTTTAATTCTAAATTTTTCTTGTTCTGAAAAGAGTGAGAATAGTGGATTATTAAAAGAAAACAGTCTTTTAAAAACTAAAATATTGGAATTGGAAAATGTCAATGCTGAATTGAGTAAACAGAATTCAATTCTTAAATCATTGAAATCTGACAAAAAGAAAAATGAAATTTCTGAATTGAGAGATTCTAAAGTAATAAAATTACTCGACGAACGATTTTCAAAAGACACATTAGATTTACAAAAATATGGAAACGAATATATCTTCGAGAGAAATATTGAGTTGACTAAATTAGATAATAAACTATTTGCTGAAGCTTTTGGAAATATAAGAGAACAACTGAATTCTTTCGGCTATTCCGTTTTTAGTATTTGTGACGGAGAATCACTACCTCTTGAGATGTGTAATTGCACAGATTCGATATATATAGTTATTGAACCAGAAGAACTTGGAGAAGATTACGAATTATATCGAGTTGGCTATTTCTACAATGTTGATTTAGTTTCATTGGAACGAATTGAAAAAGAAAATTTTGAATACGATTTTGAATTAACATTTGAGCACGGAAAATACCCAAGAAAAAAAGAGAAAATAAGCTTGAACGAAATGAAATTGGAAAAATAACTATGGGCAACACCGTGTATAATTAATGGCTAGTTCGAGCTTGCTTACGAAAACCCTCGCGGATTTTCTATTCGGTTTTTATTTATTAAATTAGTTGCTGAAACACGCCACTAATCATACACAAACACGTTGGCATTAATTTGAATCACTCAAATCTGAAATTAAAATCTATGAAAAAAATATTATTCGTAATTATAATTTATATGACTTATAATTCGACTTTTGGACAAAAAAATAAAGTTGAATACGATAAAATTGTACCAGAATATATTTTAGCAGTTTGGGAACAAAATAATTCTGAAAATAATTCTGAATTTCAAGTTAAAGAACTTAAACAAATTAAATCTTTTTTTGAGGAATTTTTTAAAAAAGAAAATCAAATTTTAACAAACGAATTCCTTAAAAAACCATCGGAAAACACTTTAGTAGGACACTATTTACATAAAAAATTAAAATGGAATTCTTTTAATGGTCCACACGTTGGAATTAAAAAACTGAAAAATAAAAAAGTAATTAAGAACGAACTTAAAAACCTACCAAACGAAAAAGAACTTTTAGCTCATTATTATTTGTCTATTTTTTCAGATGTACTAAATAAACAAAGACCTATGAATCTTGCATCAACAAATATTGATTTGGAAAAATTGAATTTAGAAGATAATACAGAGAAATCAATTCTAATTCTTTGTGCTATGAGACATATTGGAAGTCAAGTAGGTTCGTATTCAACAACAAAATTTCCCAAAAATTGTTTTAGAGCAAAAGAATATGAGGAAAATATGCCGAAATTTAATGGAAAACCATTTTTTAAATATGAATTATTAGACTTCAAAGACTTTGAAATTGAAGTAGATAAAAGATATCCGAAAATGAGCTTTTTGAAAAGATATTTACCAGCGTTTGAAATATCAAAAAAGGAATATTTAAAATGTGTGGAATATTTAAAAAACTAATGCCAACACCATATATAATTTATTGCTTGCTTTTTGCTTACTTGCGAAAATCCTCTCGGATTTTCTCGGTTAGTAATTATTTACTAAATTAGGTGCTTGAAACACGCAACAAACCATATATAAACACGTTGGCAACCATTTACCAATCTGTACTTTCCTGAAATAGGTTGACTAAAAATTAAACACTTAATTATAGTCACTTATGAAAACTCAAAAACAACCCTGGCGAAAAAAAAGCTACGAAAAAGCAACTTTAGAACTCAAATTATTCGTCATTGATCAAATTCAAAATGGTCAAATTTCTACCAATTTCGCTTCAAAGAAATATGACGTTCCCAGAACTACAATTGGCTATTGGATCAAAAAATATAGTACTTTAGTGCAACAAAATACTGGTATGAGTAAATTAGAGGAAATTAAAAAACTAAGGGAACGTATTGAAGAACTTGAGTTTGTAAAAGACTTTCAGCAAGACATTATTGCAGATATGGAACTTATTACTGGAGTGGATATGTCAAAAAAGTCGCTGCCCAAAACATTAGCAAAAGAGATAGAGCTAAAAAAGAAAAACCGTTTAAAAGAAAATGGCTCTATCAATGTTTTGGGATTACTAAACAAGCCTTCCACAAAAGATGTAAAGTCCAAGAAAACAAAGAATTAAACCATCAAAAACTTACAACTATGGTAAATGATAATCGCAAGAAAGTAGGCTCTGAAACTGGTGGTATAAAGCTATATACTAACCTTAAAACTGACATGATAAATCAAAATATTAATATCGGTAGAGATAAATTCTATGACTTTTTAAGGTCAAATAATTTACTCATCAAAAAAAGGAAAAACTATGTTACTACAAACAACTCTAAACATTTTTTTAGAAAATATAAAAACTTAGTGAAAGACCAAGTTCCTACTCGACCAGAACAGCTTTGGGTAAGCGACATTACCTATATTAAAACTGAAAAAGGACATAACCATTTAGCTATCGTAACAGATGCCTATTCCAAGGAAATTATGGGTTACAAACTCGCTAACCACATGAGAACTTCACTTTGCAAAGATGCGCTCGATATGGCTATTAAAAACAGGAAATATCCTAATAAAAAGCTTATACATCACTCAGACAGAGGTTTTCAGTACTGTAATCCAAAATACACTGAATTTGCTGAAAGTAACGGAATTAAAATGAGTATGACCGAGCAATACGACCCTTACGAAAATGCTATTGCAGAACGTATTAACAGAACTTTGAAATATGAATACGGATTAAAAAGAACCCTTAAAAACACCGATATTGCTCAAGAAATGGCAACACAAGCTGTAGATATTTATAACAATTTGAGGTCGCATTTTAGTCTAAATTTAAGAAAACCAGCTGAAGTGCATTTAAATCCAAACATCAAATACAAGTCGTATCGAAAAAATAAGGTAAATTTAACTGAACTAACGATTTAAAAACAAACTTAGTTCAAAATATTTTTTGCCTTCTAAACGGCTAAAAAAAAATCTTTTGAACGTCTTAATAGTAACCAAAAAGAGTCAACCTATTTCAGTATAATACAAAAAAAACGAATGAATAGAATATTAGGAACATTAATTGCGATTTTAATTTCGCAAATCGGATCTAGTCAAGACTATCAATCTGAATTTCAAAAATACTGTCAGACTAATGACACTATCAATCAATTAAAAGTTTTGAACGAATGGAATTCGGCTAATCCAAAAGATGCGGAACTTTACACAAGCTATTTCAACTATCATTTTTTGAAATCAAAGCAAGAAATCCTTGCTATGTCAACTGACCAACCAAATGGAGAAAGCCTTGTATTAAAAGACAGTTTAAATCAAACAGCAGGTTTTTTAGGAAGTAAGATTCATTTTGACCAAACAGAATTAGAAAAAGGGGTAAATAAAATTGACGAAGGAATTAAACTTTATCCTAATAGACTTGATATGCGATTTGGAAAAATCTTTGTTTTCGGAGAAATGTCTGATTGGAAAAATTTCACTTCCGAGATTAAAAAAACAATTGAATATTCAGCTACAAATAACAATAATTGGACTTGGACTAATAACGAAAAATATGATGGTGGAGAAAAAGAATTTCTTTTAGATATTCAAAATTATCAATTACAATTGTACAATACTGGAAATGATGACTTGCTCAAAAATATGCGTGAAATTGCAAACAAAGTTCTGAAATTCTATCCAAATCATATTGAAAGCCTATCTAATCTATCAATTACTTATTTAATAACAGGAGAATATGACAAAGGAATTGAGGCACTTTTAAGAGCAGAAAAGATAAGCCCGAAAGATTATATTGTACTTGGAAACATTGCTCAAGGATATAAATTAAAAGGCGACAAGAAAAAAGCTATTGAATATTATGAAAAGACTGTTAAATTTGGAGATGAAAGAGCTAAAGAATATGCGAAACAACAAATAATAGAACTGAAAAAATAAAAACTGATGCCAACATCCGAATAAAACAAATAAAAATTAGCTTTTAGTTACTTCCAAACGTATACCAAATTATTATTTAAAATTGATATCAAAATCGTCATCATAAGTAGACGATTTTTTTATGCTTTTTTGTTTCTTTGTAGTCCATAAAAAACTTCATAAACCTAAAAAGTTTTAAGGTTTTCTAATCAGCATCTTAATTGAATATTCAAAGAACTACATATTTATCTTTAGGCACAAACCAAGGCAATAAATTGGAAAACCTACAAAATGCAATTGATTTAATTGCTGATAAAGTGGGTTCGATTTTAAAAATCTCTTCTATTTACAAAACTGCTTCTTGGGGTTTTGACAGCAATGATTTCTTTAATGTTTGTATTAAAATAACCACCATTCATCCAGCTGAAAAAATACTACAACTTTTTTTAGATATTGAAACTACATTAGGCAGAAAAAGAAAAGATACTGGAGGATATGCTGATAGAAATATCGATATTGATATTTTACTAATTGATGATGAAATTATTTTTTCAAAAGATTTAATAGTTCCACATTCAAAAATGTTGGAACGTAAGTTTGTTTTGGTTCCTTTGGTTGAAATTGCAAATTCTGTAATGCATCCTGTGATAAAGCAAGAAATTAGCATTTGTTTGCAAAATTGTATAGATACCTCAGAGATTTCTTTGGTGAATGAAAAATTAAAAAGACCAATTCCTATTACTGAAAAGTATAATTATATTGCTATTGAAGGAAATATTGGTGCAGGAAAAACATCACTGGCAAACTTGGTTTCAGAAGAGTTTAATGCGAAACTGATTTTAGAACGTTTTGCTGATAATCCTTTTTTACCGAAATTTTACGAAGATAAAGAACGTTATGCGTTTCCTTTAGAAATGAGTTTTCTGGCAGATCGTTATCAACAATTATCTGATGATTTAGCACAGTTAGATTTGTTTAAAAACTTTGTAGTTTCTGATTATTATATTTTTAAATCGTTGATTTTTGCGCAGATTACCTTACAAAAAGAGGAATATAAATTGTACAGAAAAATGTTTGATTTGATGTATAAAGAAATTACGAAACCAGATTTATACGTGTATTTGTATCAAAATACAGACCGTCTTTTAGAAAATATTAAAAAACGTGGTAGAGAATATGAGCAAAATATTCAGCCAGATTATTTGCAAAAGATTCACGATGGCTATAAAAGTTTTATTAGCACGCAACAAAACTTAAACGCCTTAATTATTGATGTATCAGAAATTGATTTTGTTCATAATCCAAAAGATTATGAAGATGTAATCAATCAAATAAAAAAGGCGTAAACATTTATTTTTTAAGCTCTAATTTTTCTGCAAAATAGTCACAAAAATCTTTCATAGTTGCTCCCATTTTTGCATCGTCTGTAGCTCTTTCAAAAGATTCTGCCATAGAAACTAAGGTTTGATGATAAAACTGTTTCATTTCATCCACTGGCATATCTTTAGTCCACAAATCCATGCGTAACGTGTCTTTTTTCTTATGATCCCAAACAGAAATCATCACTGCTTTAGAAGGTTCATTATTAATTCCTCCATCAATTGCACTCCAAGAAATTTCTTCTGGAACTTTGTTTTCGTCTAAACCTATTTTAAATTTTACTTCTGAATTATGCTTTACTGACATTACTTTTTCGGTTTATATTTAGATTTTTTGAAGATTTCCTCTTCATCCATTTTTAATAATTCTTGCAAAGATACATCATTATGTTTCATGTACGAATTCACAATTTGCCAACCCATCCAAACTCCAATTCTTCCTGGAGAAAGATCATCTTGCTGCATATAAAATTTAGAAAAAGGTGCAATTTCAATAAATCGTTGATTCAATTTTGTATCGGTACTAAATAATATTTTTCGATCTATAAAATACATCCAAACTTCTTCTTCGTTTGCTTTTGCCCAGTTTAATTTATCTTCTGAGTATCCTATTTTTTGCCTTTCAGAAACTTCTGGCAAATACGCATCTAACAAATACATTTTTTTTCCTTCAAATATTATTTTCGATATAAAATTTCTGTTTGTATTTGCATACAATTGTTTTTCAATAATCGAATTTGCTACATCTACTATAATATGTTCTTTGGTGTTATTTTCTTTGATATAGGCTGGGTAATCACCATAAAAAGGATGTGTTTTCCCAAGATATACATCTAACGAAATTAGCAACAAACTATCTGCGTAAATAACTCTACTTTCATAATCGATATTACTTAACATGGTGATGACATCAGGAGCTTTAAACTTTGGATTGTAATATTTTACATGTTTAAAAAGTAATGTTAATTGCTTGTCTTCCGTTGAAAAATCTTGATATATTTTTTGTGTTTCAGCAAATAATTCTTGTTCTTCAGCATCGTAAATTTTTGCTAAGGATAAACTATCTGTAAATACGTCTGGAAATAAATAAGGATATTTTAACTTTATAGTTGGTAAGGTTTCTTTAGTTGCATTGTAAAAATCGACATCATATCTTTTGATGGAAAAATCAACATTTATGTTAGAAACATCAATTTTGGGTTGATTTTTATCAGAACACGAAAAAAGTAAACATAAAACAATCAATACTGCAAAAGAAAATCTCATAATATTTGTATCTTAGTAACTCAGTTTAAGAACGATAAAAATACTAAAATAGTTTATAAATGAAGACCGAAAAAGTAGCTGATTACATTATAAATTGGTTAAAAGAATATGCAATAAAGGCCAATGTAAATGGTTTTGTGGTAGGTGTTTCTGGTGGAATTGATTCTGCCTTAACATCTACTTTATGCGCAAAAACGGGTTTAAAAACGTTGTGTGTAGAAATGCCAATTCACCAAGCAGCAAGCCAAGTTTCTAGAGCCGAAGAACATATTGCACAGCTAAAAAAGCGTTTTGAAAATGTTAGTGAAGTTAAAGTTGATTTAACTGCTACTTTCGAAAACTTTAAAAGTGAAGTTCCTACTATTGATAACCAAGCAAAAGTGGATTTATCTTTAGCAAACACAAGAGCTCGTTTACGAATGACAAGTTTGTATTATTTGGCAGGCATTCATGGTTTATTGGTTGCAGGAACAGGAAATAAAGTGGAAGATTTTGGTGTTGGTTTTTACACAAAATATGGTGATGGAGGAGTAGATTTAAGTCCGATTGCAGATTTAATGAAATCTGAAGTGTATGAAATGGCTGCTTATTTAGGCGTACCAAATTCTATACAAAAAGCAGCTCCTACTGATGGATTGTTTGGTGATAGTAGAACAGATGAAGACCAAATTGGTGCATCTTATGATGAATTAGAATGGGCAATGAAAATGCAAGATGAAGGTAAAACTGACGCTGATTTTTCTGGACGAAATTTAGAAGTTTTTAAGATTTACACAAGGTTAAACAAGATAAATCAACATAAAATGGTTGCAATACCTGTTTGTGAAATTCCAGAAGAATTACAGTAAATTTGCAGCAACCATCAATTTTTTTATTCTCATATACGCCTTCTTTTTAGAGCCTCTATAAATTTCTATGGGCAATAAAATAAAAAGAATAATAATTTTTATGATTTTAAAAAAATGTGTCATTTTTAAACTGTTATATATTTGTAAGACGCAATTACTTATAAAATTCACCTTTAGCAATTAAACGTAAGATTGACTTTTACCTTTTTCAATAAAACAAAAAAATGCCTTAACAATTTCTGTTAGGGCATTTTAATTAAGTTTTTGTTTGACTAATTTTTATAACAAATTAGCTGCAATCATCATCTTTTTAATTCTCATATACGCTCTTCTTTTAGATCCTTTTGAAATTTCGAATGGTAAGAAAATAAATAGTTGAATGATTTTTAAAATTTGAAATACTCTTTTCATGACTTTTTTTTATTTTTTATAGCACTGTAAATATACAAAAAAAGAAATAAACATCTCTTATTGAGCATATAGGAAAAACACCCTAATTAAAAATTATTTTATTATTATACAAAACAAGGGGAGTATGATGTTTTAAAGCTATAATAAATTAGCCGAAATCATCAATTTTTTAATTTTTAAAGAAGCTCTTTTTTTTGAACCATTAGAGATATCAAATGGTAGCTTCAAAAATAACTGAACAATTTTTAATATTTTAAATGCCTTTTTCATGATTTTTTTAATTCCTTTTCAATGCCAAAAATAGTCAAATAGTAAGATATATTTAAAATAAAAACGAATTTGAGCGTATTTTTAGTGATATGGTATTTTCTTTAATTATAAAATATAAAATCTATTATATTTTATGATTATTTTCTAGAATTTAACAATTAAAAAAAACTTATACTACTCTGTTTAGTTTTTCGAAAAGGCGAATTTTAAGACTTGTGTAATTTTTAATGGTCTCTAAATCAATTGTTATAGAAGCATCTTCTTTAGCTTCTTTCATAAGCTCATCAATTTTTTTACCGATTAAAACTCTTCGTAAATTAAAAACAGCATCGTTTACAGCTTTGCTTAAAACCTCTATGGCTTGCGTAACAAAAATGTTTTGAGCTTCCCAATTACTTAATTGATGTTTTTCTTCATCCATTAAGATAGAAGTTACTGTATTTGCAATATTTGGGTTTTTGCTATTCACTAATTTATCAATTTCTAGTTTTTGAGATTGATTTAATTGGTGAATTATATCAACATATATTTCTTGAAAAATAGCGTTGGAAAACTCAATTTCATCATCTTGCAAATGCAAATATATTTCTGACGAAACTGAATTTTGATATTTTCTTTTGATGATTTTTTCTCTTCCATTTTCATCAACATTGGTAACTTCTTCAACAAAATCTACTTCTTCATTTCCATACAACAATAAAATTCTAATAATTTCTTGTTCTAAAATAGTCAGTTGATCTATTTTGTTAGCTAGTAATCCTTGCCCACCTTTAACTAAACCCATTGCAGCTTGCTCCTGTTCATAAAAATATTCTGGAGGTGGCTCATTTGGATCTACATTCGGGTTTGGATTCGAATTTGTATTTTGACTAAAATTAGCATTGCTATTTGCAGTATTATAAGAACTCTTTTTAGATTTTTCTGTAGCGTCTTTCTTTAAAATTTGCGCTAACTCACTAAACAAAACACGTTCTGAAATTTCCATAATTCTAGAACATTCTTGTACATATACTTCACGTTGAATAGAATCTGGAATTTTAGAAATACTCGCAACAATATCTCTAATTACAGTCGCTTTTTTTATAGGATCGTTTTTAGAATCCTTTAACAACATCGAAACTTTAAAGTTGATAAAATCTTGAGCAGCCGTTTCTAAAAACTCTTTTAATTCTGTTTCTGAATGTGCTTTTGCAAAACTATCTGGATCTTCACCATCAGGAAACTGAACCACTTTTACGTTCATTCCTTGTTCTAAAATTAAATCGATTCCACGAATGGACGCTCTAATCCCAGCTGCATCTCCATCAAATAAAACTGTAATATTTTTTGTTAATCTGTTTACCAGCCTAATTTGATCTGAAGTTAACGCAGTTCCTGAAGATGCAACTACATTCTCCACTCCAGATTGATTGAAAGAAATAACATCTGTATACCCTTCTACTAAAAAGCAATTATCCTGTTTTGCAATTTCTTTTTTAGCTTGATAAATTCCGTATAAAATTTTACTCTTGTGATAAATATCACTTTCTGGAGAGTTTAAATACTTTGCAGCTTTTTTATCAACCTTTAAAATTCGGCCACCAAAACCTAAAATTCTACCAGACATGGAATGTATAGGAAACATAACTCGCCCTTTAAAACGATCAAATTGTCTGTTTTCTTTTACAATTGATAAACCTGTTGATGCTAAATATTTTAAATCATAGCCTTTTGCTAACGCTGCTTTTGTAAAATTATCCCATTCATCTAAACAATATCCTAAATCAAATTTTTTGATAGTCTCGTCTGTAAAACCACGTTCTTTAAAGTAACTTAAACCAATAGCTTTGCCTTGATTGGTGTTTAGCATTAAATTATGAAAATAGTCTTTGGCAAAATTAGAAACCAAATACATGCTTTCACGCTCATTTAATTGCGCTTTCTGCTCATCTGTTTGTTCAGTTTCTTCAATTTCTATATTGTATTTTTTAGCTAACCATTTTAAGGCTTCTGGATAGGAAAAGTGTTCATGTTCCATTAAAAAAGAAACGGAGTTCCCTCCTTTTCCTGTAGAAAAATCTTTCCAGATTTGTTTTACTGGTGATACCATAAAAGAAGGCGATTTTTCATCCGTAAATGGACTTAAACCTTTAAAGTTACTTCCTGCTTTTTTTAGTTGTACAAATTCACCAATAACTTCTTCCACTCTCGCAGATTCAAAAATTCGGTCTATGGTACTTCTGGATATCATTTAAAATAATTTTATTTAATAGTACAAATATAGTAAGAAGTTCGTCTTTTAAAAACAAAGACCTCACAGGTTTTGAAAACCTGTGAGGTCTGAAAATATTATTTTATAACTTCTTTTTTTTAAATTTGCTATGTGCGTTAAGGATTGAAACGACATCCTTTTTTCTTAGTTCGAGTGAATTTGCTTTTTAGCAAATTTGTATCGAGAACTCAGAAAAAAGATATAGTGAAAAGCCTGACCTTTAGGGAACGCCCAAAAAAAATTAAGAAGCCGCTTTTAATTTCTTTAACGTTGTATTTGTTAATTTTGCTTCTGCATATTCTTTGGTAACATTCAATTCCTTTTCGTCAGAACTTGGTAAATCGAACATGGCATCTGTAAAAATAGCTTCGCATAAAGAACGTAATCCTCTTGCGCCTAATTTATACTCAACTGCTTTGCCAACGATATAATTTAAAGCATCTTCTTCGATGGTAAAATCAACATCATCCATTTTAAACAATTTTGCATATTGCTTGATAATTGAATTTTTAGGTTCTGTTAAAATGGCACGTAACGTTTCAGCATCTAAAGGGTTCATGTAACTTAACACTGGTAAACGACCAATAATTTCTGGAATTAAACCAAATGCTTTTAAATCTGATGGAATAATGTATTGCAACAAATTACCTTCATCTATTTTATCATCTGCTAAAGAAGCTGCAAAACCAACTGCTTGTCTGTTTAAACGCTTGCTGATAATTTTTTCAATTCCTGAAAATGCGCCTCCAGCAATAAATAAAATCTCTTTGGTATCAACTTCTATAAATTTTTGCTCAGGATGTTTTCTACCTCCTTTTGGTGCTACATTTACAACAGTTCCTTCTAGTAATTTTAATAAAGCTTGCTGCACACCTTCACCAGAAACATCTCTAGTTATTGATGGATTATCGCCTTTTCTGGCAATTTTATCTATTTCATCAATAAAAACGATACCTCTTTGTGCTTTTTCAACATCATAGTCTGCGGTTTGTAAAAGTCTGCTTAAAATACTTTCTACATCCTCACCAACATAACCTGCTTGTGTTAAAACAGTAGCATCTACAATTGAAAAAGGAACATTTAACATTTTTGCAATTGTTTTTGCAACCAACGTTTTTCCTGTACCAGTTTCCCCAACTAAAACAATGTTAGATTTTTCGATTTCTACATCATCCTCTTCATTATCTTTAGTTTGCAACAAACGTTTATAGTGATTATAAACTGCAACAGACATTGCTCTTTTTGTTTCTACTTGCCCAATAATATATTGATCTAAAAACGCTTTGATTTCTCTTGGCTTTTTTAAAGTTAAATCTTTTGACAAGCCACTTGTTTTTGAGTCAGAAATTTCTTCCTCTACAATTCCATGAGCTTGCTCTATACATTTATCGCAAATGTGGGCATCCATCCCTGCAATTAGTAAATCTGTTTCTGCTTTTTTTCGTCCGCAAAACGAACACTCTAAATTCTCTTCTTTCGACATTTGTCTCGCTTTTTGCTTTTTCGCTGATTGCTTTTTGGCTCTTCGCTTTTAGCTCTCAACTCTATATTTTAAAGTATTTTTAGCCAATTTCGAATAAGAAATCAGCTAAAAATCTAAAAATTTATTTTCTCACTAAAACTTCATCAATCATTCCATATTCTTTAGCTTCTTCAGCTTTTAGCCAATAATCTCTATCAGAATCATTGTGAACTTTTTCTATTGATTGCCCTGAATGCTTTGAAATAATTGCATACAATTCGTCTTTTAACTTTAAGATTTCTCTAGCAGTAATTTCAATATCAGACGCTTGACCCTGAGCACCACCTAAAGGTTGGTGAATCATAATTCTAGAATGTGGTAATGCAGAACGTTTTCCTTCAGCACCTGCACACATTAAAACTGCACCCATAGAAGCAGCCATTCCTGTACAAATTGTTGCAACATCTGGTGTTATAAATTGCATAGTATCGTAAATACCCAACCCTGCATAAACACCTCCTCCAGGAGAATTTATATAAATTGAAATATCTTTTGTAGAATCTGCACTTTGTAAAAACAACAATTGTGCTTGTACAATATTTGCAACTTGATCGTTAATTCCTGTACCAAGAAATATAATTCTATCCATCATTAAACGTGAAAAAACATCCATTTGAGTGATGTTCATTTGACGCTCTTCCATAATATTTGGCGTTAATCCTGTTGGAGTAACTGCACTTTTTAAAGTGTCATAATGTAAGCTATTAATTCCATGGTGATTTATAGCGAAGTTTTTGAACTCTTTTCCGTAATCCATTTCGTCTTTCTGTTTTAAGTTTAATAGTGTAAAGGTAAGAACAATTCTCTTAATATTTTGTTAGAGTTTAAATTGAAAAACCTGAATTTTTCAATTCAGGTTTTATAAAATTTATTTAGTTCTCGACTGCGCTCGAACTGACAAAAAAACAATTTGAAAGTCTAAAACTATTTTTATTTATTGCTTGTAAGCTTCTTTGATAAACTCTTCATAAGAAACTTCTACTGTATTAAAGTTGATATTTTCTTTAAAGAACGTAATTAATTTTTGACTAATTAATTGTCCTTGTAATTTTTGAGCTTCTTCTTGATTTTGTAAAATTCTACCAGCAATTTCATCCAATTCTTTTTCTTCTGGATTCATGTTACCAAATTGCGCCATTTGCTGACGGATAAAAACCTTCGCATAATCTACCAATTCTTTATAATCAAGTTTGATGTCGTTATCTTTCATCAACTTTCCTTCAATTAATTGGTAACGTAAACCTTTTTCAGATTTTTCGAATTCAGCAGCAGCTTCTTCCGCTGTTAATTCTTTTTCGCCAGCAGTTCTTAACCATTTCTTTAAGAAATCTGCAGGTAAATCAAACTTTGTATTTTCAATTAAATATTCTTGGACAGCTGTTAATACAAACTGATCTGCCTGTTGTTGAAACTGCTTTTCAGCATCTTCTTTAATTTTATCTTTTAATTGAGTTACATTGGTAACACTTCCATCAGAAAATAATTTATCAAACAATTCTTGATCTAATTCTGCTGGTTCAGTTTCAGTAATATCCTCTACAGTAAAGGTTAATTTTATGTCTAAATCGTGAATTTCATCATGAGCAACTCCTAAAATCTGCTGTAATTTATGGTCGTTTTCAAATAATTTTTTTGATTCTAACTCAATAACATCACCAACTTTTGCACCTGTAATTTTATTTTGGTTTTCCTCTCCTTCTAAATCAGCAACTAAAAAAGTTCCTTTTTTGTTGATTTCTTTTTCCTCGTTTACAAAAGTTCCTGTAACATTAGCATCCTTAGTTGCTACTTCAATAGGGTTAACTTTTCCATAACGCGTTTGAATATTCTTAACTTCTTCGTTAATTAATTCGTCTGTAGCAACAATATTATATTGTTTAATTTTATTTTTTGCTGATAAATCAACTGTAAATTCTGGTGCTAAACCAATTTCGAATTCAAAAGTAAACGTATCTGCATTCCAGTCGAAATTTTCATCTATTCTAGGAATAGGATTTCCTAAAATATCTAACTTTTCTTCTTGTAAATATTTATTTAAGGAAGCTTGTAAAAGTGTATTTACTTCATCTATCATCATAGATTTGCCATACTGCTTTTTAATCATTCCCATTGGCACCTGCCCTTTTCTAAAACCAGGAATGTTTGCCTTTTTACGATAATCTGTTAACTTTTCTGTTACTTTTGCCTGATAATCGTCTGCAACAATATCAATTTTAATAACTGCGTTTAACGCATCTACATTTTCTTTTGTAATATTCATTTGTTATTATCTCTAGTTCTTAAAAAATCGACTGCAAAATTAATCAATTTTATTAACCCTACAAAAGTTTAAATTGTTCAATTACAGTTAATTTTGTTTCATTATATGAAAAAATAGCCTTAAAAGCGTAAATTGTAAAAACCAAAGAATTAATAAGCATTCATATTTTAGAATTTGAGAAAATACATTGTAAAAAACATACTTATTAAATTATAATTCTACTGAATAACTTTTTTTTTTCTGATTAGAAAAAACAATGGTAATAGTTTAAAAATCTATCTTCTATGATAAAAAAAATGAAAATCTTTACCTATTTTTATAGTGCAATTAAAACCTCTAATTTGCATTCTTGCAATACAACAATGTAACCTCTACTAAGTGATATAAATAACAATGAACAAGTATATAGACATCATAAAAAACTCCTATTCCAATTATTGGAATTATATTCAAAAATCTGTTTTGATGGATTTGAATTGGGAGAATTATTTCTATGGATTAATTATTATTTCTTTAGTTGTTTGGGGTTTAGAAGCTATTTTTCCTTGGCGTAAAAATCAATCTTTGTTTCGTAAAGATTTTTGGTTAGATACTTTTTATATGTTCTTTAATTTCTTTTTATTGAACTTAATTGTATTGATTGCCTTATCAAATTCTGCAGCAGCAATTTTTAATGATGTCTTAGGTTTGGTAGGTTTGTCTGTATCTAGTTTTCAATTATTGGATTTAAATTCGTTACCCTTTTTTGTAAGAATTTTCATCTTTTTTATTGTGGTTGATTTTGTGCAATGGTGGACACACAGGTTATTACACAGAGTAGAATTTCTTTGGAATTTTCATAAAGTACATCACTCTGTAAAAGAAATGGGGTTTGCTGCACATTTACGCTATCATTGGATGGAACCTGTTGTGTACAATTCTCTAAGGTATATTCCTTTAGCAATTATTGGTGGCTTTTCTGCCAAAGATGTAGCCTTTGTTCACTTTTTTAATATTGCAGTTGGGCACTTAAATCATGCGAATATTAATTGGGATTATGGTTGGTTAAAATACATTTTTAACAATCCTAAAATGCATATTTGGCATCACTCTAAAGAATTACCAGCAGAAAGAAAATTTGGTGTAAACTTTGGATTGACTTTAAGTATTTGGGATTATATTTTTAAAACCAATTATATTCCACATTCAGGAAGAGATATCGAGATTGGTTTTAAAGGTGATGAAAATTTTCCAAAAGGATTTTTAGAGCAAGAAATGTATCCTTTAGGTAAAAAGTAATTTAGAATAGGTCTTCGACAAGCTCAGACTGACATTCGTAATAAATATTGTGTTTAGGAGTTTGATAAAGAAAACCTGCATAAAAACAGAGTCCCTAAAAGTAGCAAAAAACTTCAAAAACTATTTATCTTACTTGTATTCTCCAGAAAGAGTTTCAACGTTTTTCTTATTCGCTCTTAACTTTAATAGAACCAAACCAACATCTATTAGAAAATCTTTTTTGGTTAATGAAAAGATTCTTTTTTGTGCAACCTTAGATCTTATATAATTGGTTTCGAATCGTTTTTTCCATTGATCCTCGTAAACAGAAAGTAACTTTACATCATCTTTAATTAAGGCTTGATGTATAACTTTACTTGCCATAATTGCAGATTCAAAAATAAACTTGTACCCTTCACCAACAATTGGATTTACTTGAGAAACTGAATCTCCTACACAAACCAAATTACCTGACACAAATTTATCGATTACAGGTGTTATTGGTATGCTTCCTCCTTCTACAATATCATTGTCTTTAAGAACTAATTTTTTAATAGTTGGTAATTCTAAAATTGCATTTAAATTATCTTTTAAACCTTTAATCATAATTTTATCAAAAGTACCAAAACCAACAATTGCTCTTTTATTTTTTAAAGGAAATACCCATCCATAACCACCTTTATAATCTTTACCTATTAAAAG